>PLDP01000141.1 GCA_003136795.1 Actinomycetota bacterium | reverse complement strand
CAGCGCTGTCCCCCGACTGAAGCGATGCGACTGCCTGCCGATTCGGCGTGTAGAGCCTCGCCGGATCAAAAGGGCTAGCGCTTCCGCAGGTCGGTGCAGATGTCCTGCGCATCGCGAGAGTCGAATCGGTCGCCTATGCCGAACCACTCAATCCTCCGGTATGCGTGCGATCCACGACAGCGGCCAAGATCCCACGCAACGATCTTGACTCTGACCCAGTGGCCAGACGCAACGGTCTTGCCAGGCTCCCACCCAGTGCCGACTCCGAGCGCACGAGCGTCCCCCCAACTCGTCCAATGGACGTTCTTGACAAGACCGGTCGGGTCGCCGCCGTTGAAGATCCTGGTTGGGCTGACCTTCCCGTAGCCCTGTTGGTCGGACGCCCACGGCTTTCCGAGAGTGGGAGACGCTCCAACTGCCCCCGATCCCGCGCATGCCACGCAAGCGACGACGAAGGCGATGGAGGTGAGTGCGACTTTCACACTCTCCTCTTACTTGCAAAGGCGCGCGCTGTCGAGCACCACCACGCTGCTCTGGGCCAGTGTTCCGGAACGCACCCTGAGCCGAAGCTGGTAGAGAACCACTGACATGAGTGTTCAGGTCGTCTACGAGACGCACTCGACGAGCGAGGATAACGAGCTAGGTTTCGCGACAGGATGGCTCGGCGGGACACTGTCGCCCGTTGGCCGTGAGCAGGCGCGGCAACTCGGTCAGCGGAGACGCAATGACGGCGTAGACATCGTCATCGCCTCCGATTTGAATCGAGCCGTCGAGACCGCGCAGATCGCATTCGGAGACTCGGGCCTCCCGATTCAGCTCGACTGGCGGCTGCGCGAGTGCAACTACGGAGCGATGAACGGTATGCCCCGATCACAGCTCGATACCGAGCGTCATCTGCGACTCGACAAGCCATTCCCGGGCGGAGAAAGCTGGCGAGAGGCAGTCGAGCGGGTCAGTCTCTTCTTAGGCGACCTCACTAAAGAGCAAGAGGGGCAGCGTGTCGTGCTGATCGGTCACGTTGCACCGCGCTGGGCGCTCGACCATATCGTCGACGGTCAGCCTTTAGAGGAACTCCTCGACGCCCCGTTCCACTGGCGCGAAGGATGGGAGTACACGCTGGTCGAGCCGCTAACGCGGTAGGCGCTCGCCTGGGCCAACGTCCTTACGCCCGACGGCGGTAGCTCTCGACGACGAGCGGCTCGCGGCCGCGGGGGAAGCGGCGGGTCGCGGTGAGTCCCCAGTCCTCGTCGCGCCAGATGTAGGTGTCGACGGTCAGCGACCGCTCGTCCGCGCTGTAGACGAGGCAGCCGCGCGCCTCGCCGCGGCGGTGCGGGCGCGGCTGTCCGAGCCCGGGCGCGATCGAGACGACACCGCCGCCGCCGCCGGTGATCACCTCGAACTCGTGCCGCTCGCTCACGGTCGCCTGGTGGATGTGCCCGCCGACGATCAGCTCGGCGCCCGAGTCGACGAGCTTCGCCAGCACGTGGTTTCGGCGCGCGACCGGCTTCTTCCGCGTGCGCCACGGCGCGCCGATCAGCTGGTGATGCAGCGCAACCACGCGCAGCGCGCCCGGCGCGGCCCGCCGCAGCTTGGCCGTCACACGCTCGAGCTGTGCGTCGCTGACGCCGCCCGACTGGTGCCGCCACGGGCGAACCGAGTTGAGGCCGACGACGTGCGCGTGCTGCCCGGCATGCTCGGGCTCGGTGGTCTGCCACTGGCGCTCGAACTCGCGCCACGGCGCGGTGAAACGCCCCGGCACGGTGTACGGGATGTCGTGGTTCCCCGGCACCGCGAGCACCGGCGGTTGCAGGCTGCGTAGGAACGCCGCGGCACGCTCGTGCTGGTCACGGCGGCCCCGGTTGGTGAGGTCGCCGCTGGCGATCACGAGCTCTGGAGCCACTCGTTCGATCAATCCTGCGAGCGCCTGGTCGAGGACCGGGTCGTCTCCGGCCCCGAAATGAAGGTCGGAGACGTGCAGGATGCGAGTAGTCACCGCCGAAGCAGGCTATACAGTGACCGAGATGGCCGACGAGCAGTCGACTGAGATCTTCGACGACCTCTACCTCGGCCTGCGCGCCGGGGGCGCACTGCGCAAGCAGCGCCGCGGCGAGGAGCTGACGAGCGACGAGCGCGAGGCGCTCGGTCGCTGGCAGCGTCTCTCGGCCTGGCGCAAGGGCGTTGCGATCGGCGGCTTCGCCTTCGGGACGTTNNCCCCTATACGAACACGTGTTCGCGAGGTACAATGGCGCTCTCGATGGCGGCCGAAGAGCTTGTAGTCCACGGCGCCCGGGAGCACAACCTGAAGGACATCACCGTCCGGCTCCCGCGGAACGCGCTCATTTGCATCACCGGGCTCTCGGGCTCCGGGAAGTCGAGCCTTGCCTTCGACACGATCTACGCGGAAGGGCAGCGCCGCTACGTCGAGTCGCTCTCGGCCTACGCACGCCAGTTCCTGCAGATGATGGAGAAGCCCGACGTCGACTCGATCGACGGGCTGAGCCCGGCGATCTCGATCGACCAGAAGACGACGTCGCGCAACCCGCGCTCCACGGTCGGCACGGTGACCGAGATCTACGACTACCTGCGCCTGCTCTACGCGCGCGTCGGCCGCCCGCACTGCCCCGTCTGCGGCCGTCCGATCGCCGGCCAGTCGATCGACTCGATCGTCGAGCAGATCCTCGCGCTGCCGGAAGCAACGCGCTTCACGGTCAACGCGCCCGTCGTCCGCGACCGCAAGGGCGAGTTCAAGGATCTCTTCGAGGAGCTCCGCAACGAGGGCTTCTCGCGCATCAAGGTGGACGGCGAGCAGCACTCACTCGACGAGCCGCCGGCGCTCGACAAGAAGTTCAAGCACAGCATCGAGGTCGTAGTTGATCGATTGGTGATGAAGGAGGACATGCGCACGCGCCTGACGCAGTCGGTGGAGACGGCCGCGGCGCTGGCCGAAGGAGTCGTCGCGGTCGATCTCATCGACAGCGGCGAGACGATGACCTACAGCCAGAACTTCGCCTGCCCCGAGCACGGCGTCTCGCTGGCCGAGCTCCAGCCGCGCATCTTCTCGTTCAACTCGCCGCACGGCGCCTGCCCGCGCTGCACCGGTCTGGGCGCCCAGCAGGAGATCGACCCCGAGCTGCTCGTGCCGGACCCGTTGCTCTCGATCGACGACGGCGCGCTCGTGCCGTGGGCGGTCGGCGTCTCCGGGTTCTACGAGTCGGTGATCCAGGCGATCGCCGACCGCTACGAGATCCCCACCGACGTGCCGTGGGAGGAGCTCTCGACGGAGCAGCAGGACTACTTCCTCTCCGGCACCGGAGGCGACAAGGTCTACGTCGCGTATCGCAACCGGATGGGCAGGCGGCGCTCGTACATGGTCGCCTTCGAGGGGATCGTCGCGTCACTCCAGCGCCGCTACCGCGAGACCGACTCGAGCACGCAGCGCGAGCGGATCGAGGAGTACATGTCGTTCCGTCCGTGTCCGGTCTGCAAGGGCGCCCGCCTCAAGCCCGAGGTGCTCGCCGTGATCGTCGGCGAGAAAAACATCCACGAGTTCACGAGGTTCTCGATCACGCGCGCCCTGCAGTTCCTGAACGAGCTCGGCCTCACGGAGACCGAGCAGCTGATCGGCCACCGCATCGTCAAGGAGATCCGCGAGCGGCTGACCTTCCTGGACGACGTCGGCGTGGGGTACCTGCAGCTCGACCGCGGATCCGCGACGCTCTCGGGCGGGGAGGCGCAGCGCCTGCGCCTCGCCACGCAGATCGGNNTGCGCAACCTCGGCAACACCGTGATCGTCGTCGAGCACGACGAGCAGATGATGCGCGTCGCCGACTGGCTCGTCGACATGGGCCCCGGCGCCGGGGAGCACGGCGGACACGTTGTTTCCGAAGGGACCGCCGCGAAGGTGCAGCGCAACAAGAAGTCGATCACCGGCCAGTTCCTCGCGGGCACGCGCGCCATCAAGGTGCCCGAGCGCAGGACCGAGGATCACGGCTGGTTCACCGTGCTCGGCGCCTCCGAGAACAACCTGAAGAGCATCGACGTCGACTTTCCCGTCGGCAAGTTCGTCGCGGTCACCGGCGTGTCGGGCTCCGGCAAGTCGACGCTTGTGAACGAGATCGTCTACAAGGCGCTCGCGAACCAGCTCTCGAGGGTGCGTGTTCGTCCGGGCGAGCACAAGGGCGTCGACGGGA
>PLDP01000210.1 GCA_003136795.1 Actinomycetota bacterium | reverse complement strand
GCGAAGCGCCGCCCGAAGACGCTGCAGGCTGCGGCTCCGGCTGCGGCCACGCACACTGACGGTAGGCTCGCGCGCGTGAGCGCGTCCCTTCGTGTCGCCGTCGTCGGCTCCGGGCCGGCCGGGTTCTACGCCGCCGACGCCCTGCTGAAGAGCGAGGACCCCGCGGTCGAAGTCGACCTGCTCGATCGCCTGCCGACCCCGTGGGGGCTCGTGCGCCTCGGGGTCGCGCCCGACCACGAGAACATCAAAGCCGTCTCGCGCGCCTTCGAGAAGACCGCCGCGCGACCGGGCTTCCGCTTCTTCGGCAACGTCGAGGTCGGTTCGACCGTCAGCCACGAGGAGCTGCTTGGCCTGTACGACGCGGTCGTCTACACGGTCGGCGCCCAGACCGACCGCCGCCTTGGCATCCCCGGCGAGGATCTGCCCGGATCCTGGGCGGCCACCGAGTTCGTGGCCTGGTACAACGGCCACCCCGACTTTCAGGGCTCCACGTTCGACCTCACGCACGAGCGGGCGGTCGTGATCGGGAACGGGAACGTCGCGATCGACTGCGCCCGGATGCTCGCACTGACCTCGGAGGAGCTCGCGCCCACGGACACGACGCCCGAGGCGATCGAGGCGATCTGCGCCGCCGGCGTCGAGGAGATCGTCATGCTCGGCAGGCGAGGGCCGGTGCAGGCGGCGTTCACGCCGCCGGAGCTGAAGGAGCTCGGCGAGCTCGCGGGGGCCGACGTGATCGTCGATCCCAAGGATCTCGAGCTCGATCCGGCGAGCGAGCACGCGCTCGAAGAAGACCGCGAGCGCGCCCGGCGCAACTACGAGCTGCTGGAGGAGTTCGCCGCCCGGCCGCCCGCGGGCAAGCCGCGCCGCATCGTCTTGCGCTTCCTCGTCTCCCCGGTGGCGATTCTCGGCAGCGACCGGGTCGAGGCGGTCGAGGTCGTGCGCAACGAGCTCGTCGAGGAGGGTGGCCGCCTCGTCGCCCGGCCGACCGGCGAGCCAGAGGTGATTCCGGCCGGCCTCGTCCTGCGCAGCGTCGGCTACAAGGGCGTTCCTCTTCCGGGCGTGCCCTTCGACGAGCGAACGAACACGATCCCGAACGACCGCGGCCGGGTCGACGGGGCGGAGCGCACGTACGTCGCCGGCTGGATCAAGCGCGGCCCGAGCGGCGTGATCGGGACGAACAAGAAGGACGCGACGGAGACGGTCGAGCTCCTGCTCGAGGACGCGCGAGCCGGGAGGCTCGAGCGAGTTAGTAACACAGTGTTACTAAGTCAGCTCCTGGACGAGAAGGGCGTCGCGTTCGTCGAGTACGCCGGTTGGCTGGCGATCGACGCCGCGGAACGCGCTGCCGGCGAGCCGCTCGGCCGCCCCCGGGTGAAGCTGACCGCGTGGGAAAAGCTCCTGCAAACCGGCGGAAGAATCCCCCGCTAGAGGGACGCGGCCGCGGCCGCGGGAGCGCAGGATTCGCTTCCCATGGTCGAGTGTCTCAACTGCGGCAAGCGGCGCGACCTGCCCGAGCACGAGTGCCCGCGCTGCTCGTACCTCGGCTGGGCGATGGTCGAGGAGCTCGACGAGGCCGTCCGCCGGCGGCTCAGGGAGCGGCTTCTTACTGATCGCCGCATTCGCGTAGCGAGCTAACCTCAGAGCCGTGACCGACACGGCTTCCAACTCAGAGTTGTGGGGAGGCGAGACCCGGAAGGCGATCGCCAACTTCCCTGTCTCCGGCGAGCCCATCCCCACCCCAGTGGCGCGGTGGCTCGGCCGGATCAAGTCCGCCGCCGCGCTCGTCAACGGCGAGCTCGGCCTCCTCGACGAGGAAAAGGCGCAGCGCATTGCCGCTGCGGCGGATCGCGTCGCGAACGGCGAGCTGGACGACCAGTTCCCGATCGATGTCTTCCAGACCGGTTCCGGCACCTCGTCGAACATGAACGCCAACGAGGTGATCGCCTCGCTCGCCGGCGAGGGCGTGCACGCGAACGACGACGTCAACATGGGCCAGAGCTCGAACGACGTCTTCCCGTCCGCGGTGCACCTCGCAGCGCTCGACGAGATCGTCCACGACCTCCTGCCCGCCCTCGACCAGCTCGCCGCCGCGCTCCAGGCGAAGGCGACCGAGTTCGCCGACGTCGTCAAGTCGGGACGCACGCACTGGATGGACGCGGTGCCCGTGACGCTCGGCCAGGAGTTCGGCGGCTACGCGGCGCAGGTGCGCGAGGGCAAGGCGCGGGTCGAAGGGACGCTCGGGCGGCTCGGCAAGATCCCGCTCGGCGGCACGGCTGTCGGCACCGGGCTGAACACGCATCCGGAGTTCGCAGAGCGCGTGCGCGCNNGGCCCGCGCGCCGGCCTCGCGGAGATCTCCCTGCCCGAGCTTCAGAAGGGCTCGTCGATCATGCCCGGCAAGGTCAACCCGGTCATCCCGGAGGTCGTGACCCAGGTCGCGGCGCAGGTGATCGGCAACGACGCCGCGATCGCGATCGGCGGCATGCAGGGGCATTTTGAGCTGAACGTCTTCGTGCCGCTGATGGCGCGGAACCTGCTGCAGTCGATCAAGCTGCTCGCCTCCGCGAGCCGCTTGCTCGACGAGAAGTGCGTCTCGGGGATCGAGGCGAACCGCGAGCAGTGTGAGAGCTATGCCGAGCTGACGCTCTCGGCGGCGACCGCGCTCAACCCGTACATCGGCTACGACAAGGCGAGCGAGATCGTCAAGAAGGCTGCGGCCTCGGGCCGCTCCTTGCGTGAGGTCGCGCGGGAGGAGGGTGTCTCCGACGATGTGCTCGACGAGGCGCTCGACTACCGGAAGATGGCGCAGCCGCACGGCTGAAAGGCAACGACCCGAGCAGACGACGAAGGGCCGCCCTCGGGCGGCCCTTCGTCTGTTCAGGTGCTTCCCGACCCTAGTCGGCCGGCTCGTAGCTTCGCGTTGTCTCCGGCGCGGCGACGTACAGCGGCGTCTTCTCGATCTCGTAGCGCTCTAGTAGGAGACGGCGCCGCGCCCGGTGGCGGCAGCGTGGCGTTGCTCGTCCGCGCGGTAGCTCGAGCGCACGAGCGGGCCGGAGAAGATCGAGCCGAAGCCGAGCGCCTCGCCCTGCTCGCGGAACCACTTGAACTCGTCGGGATGCACCCAGCGGTCGATCGTCGCGTGCTTCGCGCTCGGCTGCAGGTACTGGCCGATTGTCACGACGTCGACGCCGTGCGCGCGCAGGTCACGCAGCGTCTCCACGACCTCGTCGTTGGATTCGCCGAGGCCGACGATGATCCCGCTCTTCGTCAGCACCGGGTAGTCGGCGATTTCCTTCGCGCGCCGCAGGAGCCAGAGCGCGCCGTCGTAGCTCGCCTTGCCGC
>PLDP01000245.1 GCA_003136795.1 Actinomycetota bacterium | reverse complement strand
CAACGGCTCGTCGGCGCCCCGGCGCGGCGGCAGCAGGTCACCAACCCGGAGAACACCGTGTTCTCCATCAAGCGCTTCATGGGCCGCAAGTTCGACGAGGTCAACGAAGAGATGACCATCGTCCCGTACAAGGTCGTGAAGGGCCAAAACGACGACGTGCGCGTCGAGGCGGGCGGCAAGCAATGGGCGCCGCCGGAGATCAGCGCGATGATCCTCCAGAAGCTGAAGGCGGACGCCGAGGCCTACCTCGGCGAGTCGGTCACCGACGCGGTGATCACCGTCCCGGCCTACTTCAACAACGCCCAGCGTGAGGCAACGAAGGACGCCGGCAAGATCGCCGGCCTCAACGTGCTGCGCATCATCAACGAACCGACCGCGGCAGCACTCGCGTACGGCCTCGACAAGGAAGGCGCCGACCAGACGATCCTCGTCTTCGACCTCGGCGGCGGCACGTTCGACGTGTCGGTGCTCGAGCTCGGCGACGGCGTCTTCGAGGTGAAGTCCACCAACGGCGACAACCATCTCGGCGGCGACAACTTCGACAAGGCGATCGTCGACTGGATGATCGCGGAGTTCAAGAAGGACCAGGGCATCGACCTGGGCGCCGACCCGATGGCGCTGCAGCGGCTCTACGAAGCCGCGGAGAAGGCGAAGATCGAGCTCTCGTCGACGATGACGACGCAGATCAACCTGCCGTTCATCACCGCCACGCAGGACGGCCCGAAGCATCTCGACCAGCAGCTGACCCGCGCGAAGCTCGAAGAGCTCACGCACGCGCTGCTCGAGCGGACCGTCGGCCCCACGAAGCAGGCGCTCACCGACTCCGGCCTCTCCGCGTCGGACATCGACCACGTCGTGCTCGTCGGCGGCATGACCCGCATGCCGGCAACGCAGGCGAAGGTCAAGCAGCTGATCGGCAAGGACCCGCACAAGGGCGTCAACCCCGACGAGGTCGTCGCAGTCGGCGCGGCCATCCAGGGCGGCGTGCTGAAGGGCGAGGTCAAGGACGTGCTGCTCCTCGACGTCACCCCGCTCTCGCTCGGCATCGAGACCAAGGGCGGCGTGATGACGAAGCTGATCGACCGCAACACGACGATCCCGACACGTAAGACGGAGGTCTTCTCGACCGCCGAGGACAACCAGCCGTCGGTGCTCGTCCACGTGCTGCAGGGCGAGTCGGAGATGGCGACCTACAACAAGACACTCGGCAAGTTCGAGCTCGTCGGCATCCCGCCGGCGCAGCGCGGCACGCCGCAGATCGAGGTCGCGTTCGACATCGACGCGAACGGGATCATCAACGTGTCGGCGAAGGACCTCGGCACGGGCAACGAGCAGCAGATCCGCATCGAAGGCGGCTCGGGCCTCGACCAGAGCGAGGTCGACCGCATGATCAAGGAGGCCGAGGCGCACAGCGAGGAAGCGCACAAGCTGCGCGAGCTCGTCGACGCCCGCAACAACGCGGAGTCGCTCGCTTACCAGATCGAGAAGTCGCTCGCCGAGAACCGCGAGAAGCTCGACGAGTCGGTCGCATCGACCGTCGAAGGGCGGATCATGGAGCTCCGCGGCGTGCTCGAGTCGAGTGACGTCGCCGAGCTCAAGGCGAAGACGGATGCGCTGCAGCAGGCGTGGACGGAGGCGGCGCAGGCGCTCTACGCGCAGGCGTCCTCGTCCGAGCCCGGCAACGGCGCCGACGGCTCCGCGCCCTCCGACGACGAGGTCGTCGAGGACGCCGAGTACGAGGTGGTCGACGAGTAATGGGCGGCGTAGGCTCGACGGAGCCGCAGAGGAGCGGAGGGGTCGGCTCGGCCGGCCCCGGAGCGGACAACAACGCCGACGACAACCTCCAAGAAGAGCAAGTGGAGGAGACCGTCGACGTCGAGGCACTGGCCAAGGAGCGCGACGAGTACCTCGACGCGCTGCAGCGGCTGAAGGCCGAGTTCGACAACTACCGCAAGCGGGTGGCGCGCGACCAGCAGGAGCTGGCCGCGCGCGCCCACGAGCGGCTGGTCAAGGAGCTCGTGCCGATCCTCGACGACCTCGAGCGCGCGCTCGCGCATGAAGGTGATCTCGAAGACGGCGTGCGTCTGATCCATCGTCAGTTCTCGGACGCTCTTGCGAAGGAGGGCCTGACCGAGGTCTCCACCGACGGCAAGTTCGACCCGCACACGCAGGAGGCGCTCCTCTCGCAGCCGTCCGAGTCGGAGGAGGGGACGGTCATCCAGGTTCTGCAGAAGGGCTACCGGCTCGGCGACCGCGTGCTGCGGCCGGCGCGGGTCGTGATCTCAGCAGGGAGCAATGGCTAAGAGCCTGTACGAAGCGCTGGGCGTCTCGAAGAACGCGTCGCAGGACGAGATCAAGAAGGCGTACCGCAAGCTCGTGCGCCAGGTGCACCCCGACACGAACCCGGGCAACGACGAGCGGTTCAAGGAAGTGCAGGGCGCCTACGACGTGCTCTCCGATCCGGAGAAGCGCAAGCAGTACGACGTGATGGGCTCGACGAACGGGCGGGTGTCGCCGGGCGGCACCACGTTCGACTTCGGCGACTTCGATCTCGGCGACATCTTCGGCGGCATGTTCGGAGGCGGCCGGGGCCGCCAGCAGCAGCAGCCGCAGCGCGGCCAGCGCGGGAACGACGTCGAGGTCGAGGTGCGCGTGTCGTTCGAGGACGCGCTCCGCGGCGCACAGGTGACGGTGCCGGTGCAACTCGAGCTCGCGTGTCACACGTGCCACGGCACGGGCGCGGCTCCTGGCACCGCACCGACCATGTGTCCTCAGTGCCGCGGCTCCGGCGTCGTCGCGACCTCGCAGGGGCTATTCGCGCTGCAGCAGCCGTGCCCGCGCTGTCACGGCATGGGCTCGATCGTCGAGACGCCGTGCTCGACCTGCCGTGGCTCCGGCCGTGAGCGGCGGACGAAGCGGTACACGGTCAAGATCCCGGCCGGCGTCAAAGACGGCACACGCATCAAGTTGAAGGCGAAGGGCGAAGCGGGCTACGGCGGCGCGCCCGCCGGCGATCTCTACGTCGTCACGCGCGTCGAGCCGTCGAAGGTGTACGAGCGGCGGGGCGACGACCTCGTCGTCAACGTCCCGGTCCCCTATCCGACCGCCGCACTCGGCGGCACGGTGGAGGTGCCGACGCCCGAGGGTGCTGTCTCGCTGAAGGTGCCGAGCGGCACCGAGGACGGCAAGCTCCTGCGCATCAAGGGGCGCGGTGCGCCGCGCCTGAAGGGCTCCGGCCAGGGCGACGTGCTCGCGCGGATCAAGATCGAGGTGCCGAAGCGCGTCTCGAAGAAGCAGCGCGAACTGCTCGAGCAGCTCGCGAAGGAGACGCACTGATGCCCGACCGGCCGCGCTACATGATTAGCGTCGCCGCCGAGCTCGTCGGCATCCATCCGCAGACGCTCCGCATCTACGAGCAGCGGGGCCTCGTTCGCCCGCAGCGCACCGCCGGCAACACTCGGCTGTACTCCGATCGCGACGTCGAACGGGTGCGGCTGATTCAGCGCCTGACGACGGAGCTCGGACTGAATCTCGCGGGCGTCGAACGCGTGCTCGCGATGGAAGACGAGTTGCAGCGCATGCGTCGCCGGCTCGAGCGCATGGAGCACGAGATGCGCAGCGCGCTCGACGAGGTGCACCGCCAGTACCGCCGCGACCTCGTTCTCTACCGCCCGACGCAACTCCCGGCCCAAAGGATTCAGTGATGGACTTCAACAAGCTGACGATCAAGGCGCAGGAAGCGGTTGCCGCCGCGCAGGAGCTGGCGCGCAGGCGCGGCAATCCCGAGATCTCGCCCGACCACCTGCTGCTTGCGCTGCTCGACCAGGAGCTCTTCGCCGACTGGCGTGGACTGCGCGCGGAGGCCGAGCAGAAAATCGACGCGCTCCCGACCGTCCAGGGCGGCCAGCAGCAGCCGAACGTCTCCGCGGCGTTCTCGCGCGTACTGGACAAGGCCGACGACGAGCGCCGCTCGCTCGAGGACGACTACGTCTCGACGGAGCACCTTTTCCTCGCGATCGAGCCGGTGCCGCGCAAGGAGATCGTCGCGTGGATCGAGAAGGTGCGCGGCGGCCAGCACATCACCTCGCAGGACCCGGAAGG
>PLDP01000044.1 GCA_003136795.1 Actinomycetota bacterium | reverse complement strand
CGCTTGACGATCTCGGTCGCCGGCTCGACCTCGTCGAGCGGGATCGGCGCCTGCTCGCGGAAGCGCAACAGGCCGCGCAGCGTCGAGCGGCGCGCCGAGTCGTCGTTGACGAGCGCTGCGAACTCCTTGTACGTCGCGCGCCCGCCGCCGCGCACGGCGTGCTGCAGCAGCGCGATCGTCTCGGGGTTCCACTGGTGGTGCTCGCCGTCCCTACGCCAGGCATAGAGCCCGACGACGGGGAG
This sequence comes from Actinomycetota bacterium, assembly GCA_003136795.1. Taxonomy (GTDB): domain Bacteria; phylum Actinomycetota; class Thermoleophilia; order Gaiellales; family Gaiellaceae; genus PALSA-600. The sequence continues at coordinate 2,774 of PLDP01000044.1, read as the reverse complement.
CAGCTCGCTCGCGCCACCGGGGTAGGCGCGCGCGTGACGGGTGAGCGCACCCTCTGCGAGCTCGCGCGTGCCGATGCCGCCGATCCGCGACGGCGTGCCGGTGAAGTGCTTGTCGACAAGCTCGGTCGAGATGCCGACCGCCTCGAACACCTGGGCGCCGCAGTAGGACGAGAGCGCCGAGATCCCCATCTTCGAGATCGTCTTCAAAAGGCCCTTGCCGACCGCCTTGAGCGCGCGCTCCTCGGCGTCCTCGCGGCGCATGTCGAGCCGCCCCTCGGCGACGAGCTGCCCGACCGTCGCCAGCATCAGGTACGGGTTGACCGCGGCGGCGCCGTAGCCGATCAGCACGGCGACGCTCTGCACGCTGCGCGGCTCGCCCGACTCGACCACGAGGCCGGCCTGCAGTCGCGTCCCGGCACGCACGAGGTGGTGGTGGATCGCACCGACCGCAAGCAGCGACGGCATCGCGACGCGCTCGGGCCCGACGTTCCGGTCCGAGACGATCAGGATGTTCGCGCCGCCCGCGAGCGCGGCGTCCGCCTCGGCGCAGATGCGCTCCACCGCGGGCTCGAGCCCGTCGACGCCCTCGGCCACCGGCCACGTGAAGTCGATCGTGTGCGCCTTGAAGACGTCCGAGTCGACCTGCCGGAGGCGCTCCAGCTCGTCGTCGCGCAGGATCGGGTTGTCGATCACGAGCTGGCGCGCGTGCTCGGGCGTCTCGTCGAGCAGGTTGCGCTCCGACCCGACGAGCGACTGCACGCTCATCACGACGGCTTCGCGAATCGGATCGATCGGCGGGTTCGTGACCTGCGCGAAGAGCTGNNTTGAAGTAGGAGTACATCAGCGGCCGCCGGTCGGAGAGGACGGCGAGCGGCGTGTCGTTCCCCATCGAGCCGATCGCCTCCTCGCCGTTGATCGCGAGCGGCGCGAGCATCACCTTCATGTCCTCCTGCGTGTAGCCGAAGGCGAGCTGCAAGCGGCGCACCGATTCGCCGCCCGTGTGCGCCGGCGTGCGCGCGGGCAGGTCCGCGAGCCGCACGTGCTCGCGGTCGAACCACTCGCCGTACGGCCGGCGGGCGGCGACCTGCTCCTTCGCCTCGATGTCGGGAACGATCCGGCCCTGCTCGAGATCGACGAGGAAGAGCTTGCCGGGCTGCAGGCGGCCCTTGCGCAGGATGCGGTCGGCGGGAATGTCGAGCACCCCGGCCTCGGAGGCGAGCACGACCCAGCCGTCGGTCGTCTCGAGCCAGCGCCCGGGCCGCAGGCCGTTGCGGTCGAGCGTCGCGCCGATCAGCGTGCCGTCGGTGAAGGCGATCGCCGCCGGCCCGTCCCAGGCCTCGGTCAGGCACTCGTGGAAGCGGTAGAACCCGCGCAGCTCGTCGGACACGTCGGCGCGGCCGCCGTAGGCCTCCGGCACCATCATCATCAGCGCGTGCGGCAACGAGCGGCCGGAGAGCACGAGCAGCTCCAGGACGTTGTCGAAGACCGCGGTGTCGGAGCCCGCCGGGCGAATGACCGGCACGAGCTTGGCCATGTCGTCCCCGAAGAGCTCGGAGGCAAGCTGCGACTCGCGCGCGCGGATCCAGTTGACGTTCCCACGCAGCGTGTTGATCTCGCCGTTGTGCGCGATCATCCGGTACGGATGGGCGAGCTCCCAGCTCGGGAAGGTGTTGGTGGAGAAGCGCGAGTGCACGAGCGCGAGCGCGCTCTCCATCCGCTCGTCGGCGAGGTCGGGGAAGTACCGCCCGAGCTGTGGCGCCATGAGCATCCCCTTGTAGACGAGCGTGCGGGCCGAGAAGCTCGGGATCGCGAGGTCATCGCCGGCCGCGCGCTCGACCACGCGCCTGATCACGTAGAGCTTGCGCTCGAACGCGAGCAGGTCGCCGCCCGAGCTTTCGGCGGCCCCGACGAAGAGCTGCCGCATCACGGGAGCGAACAAGCTGGCGTGCGCGCCCGCGTGACGTTGTTCGACGGGAATGTCCCGCCAGCCGAGCACGACCTGCCCTTCGGCCTTGACGGTGCGTTCGAGCAGCTCTTCGAGCTCGCGGCGGCGTGCGGCCTCGCGCGGCAGGAAGCAGACCGCGACGCCGTAGCGACCCGGCGGCGGCAGCTCGAAACCCGCCGTCGCGCGCAGGAAGGCGTCGGGAAGCTGGACGAGGATGCCCGCGCCGTCCCCGGTCTGGGCATCCGCGCCGGCGGCGCCGCGATGCTCGAGGTTTTCGAGCGCGCGGAGTGCCTGCGCGATCGCCTCGTGGCTGCGCGTCCCGTCGAGCCGGGCGACGAACGCGACCCCGCAGGCGTCGTGCTCGAACGCCGGGTCGTAAAGGCCCTGCTTCTTCACGGGCTCCACTCCTCGCCTGACTGTTGGCTAGTCCGGCGGGGCGAGGGTGATGCGAGGCCGGCTAGCGCAGTTTCGGGCGCGGCTTGACCACGATCTTCGCAAAGGAGGCCGGCGCGCTCATCGCTTCAAAGAGTAAAGCATTGATCCGACGCCCGCAACTTCGAGCCGTTACTATCTTTTTGGAAGTGACAAGGACCCGGATCACCTGGTCGAACGCCGGCGGCCGCTGGAGCAAGGAGCTGGTCGCTTACGCCCTCGACCGCTATCACCGGCGGAACCTTCGCACGCCCACCGTGCGCGAGCTCAGAGCGGGCGTCGCGGAGCTGCCGAGCCACGCGACGATCCGCCGCATGTACGGGAGCGCGTCACGCATGTACGAGGAGCACGGCTACCGAGTCCGCAAGCGGGGCGGCCAGCCGGGCCGGCGCACCAC
>PLDP01000219.1 GCA_003136795.1 Actinomycetota bacterium | reverse complement strand
AGCAGCGCACCTTCGCAGGCCTGCAGCGAGCGCGACACCTCGTAGGTGAAATCGACGTGACCCGGTGTGTCGATCAGGTTGAGCTCGTGGCCCTTCCACGCGACGCGCACCGCCTGCGCCTTGATCGTGATGCCGCGCTCGCGCTCNNGCGAGCGTCGACTTGCCGTGGTCGATGTGCGCGATGATCGAGAAGTTGCGGATGTGCTGCTGGTCCATGGGTGCTCAGCCGCGACGCATGCGGCTGCGCAAGGAGAGTAGCGCTTGCAACTCGCGTACTCGCAGCGCGCGGGCGACTGCCAGGTACGCCACCATGGCGGCCAGGAGGGCCGGCACGAGGGAGACGAGCTGGCCTCCCAGGGAGCGTCCGACCGCCGAGTCGAGCGGCTGCCAGACCGCGTAGGCGACGCCACCCGCGACGAGCGCCGACACCAGGACGCGGGCGAACGACGAGGCGATCTCGCCGAACTCGATCCGCCCGAGCCTCCGCCGCAGCACGACGAGCAGGGCTGCGGTGCCCGCGATGTTGACGAGCGACGTCGCGAGCGGGATCCCCCACATGCCGAACGGCGAGAAGGCGACGTCGAGGATCCCGTTGACGAAGAGGTTCCCGAGCGCGATCGTCGTCGGCACCCAGTTGTCCTGGAGGCTGAAGAACGCGCGGTTCAGCATCAGCATCGTGCCGTTGAACGTCAGCCCGAGCGTGAGTGCAGCGAGGCACGAAGCGACGACCGGCGTCTGGTCGGGCGTGAACGCCCCGCGCTGGTAGATGAGGCGCGTCAGCGGCTCGGCCAGCACCGCGGTGACGATGCTCGCCGGCACGAGCAGGAACGCGATCTGCCGCACACCGAGCGCCGCCGTGCGGCGGAAGCCGTCGAGATCGCTGCGCGCGGCCAGGCGCGCGAGCGANNGCGTTGATGTTGATCAGGCCGAGCCCGAGGGTGACGGGCAGCATCAGCTTGAACACCTGCTTCACCGCTGGGTCGCGCCAGTCGATCACCATCTGCAGGCTCCCGTCACGCCCGCGCAGCCAGGGGATCGGCAGCAGCACCTGCACGACCGTCCCGGCGAGGATCGACGCGGCGTACACGTACAGCTTGTGGTCGGTGCCGTGCACGTGCGGAATGCCGAAGACGAGCCCCGCGATGATCACGAGGTTCCAGGCGACGGGCGTCAGCGCCGGCACCGAGAACTCGTCGTAGGTGTTCAGGATCCCGACCACGATCCCGGAGACGCCGAGCAGCGCGACGAGCGGGAAGAGCACCTGCGAGAGGCCGATCAGCAGCGGGTGGTAGTCCGGGTAGAGCGGCGGCATCAGCCACGGCGCGAGCAGGATGAAGAGCGCGGTGATGCCGCCGAGCCCGAGCAGGGTCAGCCAGAAAAGCGAAGACGCGACGCGCCATGCGCGCTTGCGCTCGCCCTTCTCGATCAGGTCGCTGAACACGGGCACGAAGGCCGATGAGAGCGCCGCGTCCGCGACGAGCGCGCGGATCGTGTTCGGGACGAGGAACGCGATGTTGAACGCGTTCACCGGGCCGTTGACGCCGAAGTAGTTCTTGGCGACCACCTCGCGGAAGAGGCCGAGCACGCGCGAGATGCCCGTCGCGAGCGAGAAGATGGCCGTCGAGCGTGCGAGGCGGCGCCGGGGGGTCGTCTCGTCGTCCACCGCCTCCAACGTTACGCGCACGGGCGGTCGCTCACTCGGAGGGTTGACGGGCGCCTGCTACCCTTCGCGCGCCCGTATGCCGAACATCAAGCAACAGAAGAAGCGCGTCCGTACCGCTGCCGAAGAGCGGCTCGAGAACCTGCGCTACCGCTCGACGATCAAGACGCTCGCCAAGCGGCTGGGCACGACGGCCGACGCCGGCGACGCCGCTGCGACCGAGGAGGAGCACCGCGCCCTGGTCAAGCTGATCGACCGCGCGGTCGCCAAGGGGGCCCTGCACCGGAACGCCGGTGCCCGCAAGAAGTCGCAGGCCGCGAGGCTCGCGGCCGGCTCCGGCTCCTAGCCAACGCGGTCGGCCGCCGCTCAGGCGGGCACGGTGATCTCGACGAGCGCACGCTCGAGCTCGAGCTCGTTCGCGAGCCGCGAGCCGCCCTTCAGTGCGTGATCGAGCTCGGCAAGGCGGATCAGCACGCTGTCGAGCTCCTCGGCGCTGTAGTTGCGCACCTGCGCGAAGAGCTTCTGCGCCGGGAACTGATGCCGCATACCGAGGAGCGGCGCGGCCTCCTGCGGCGACATGCCCTGCTCGTCGAGCCGGTGCGCGGTGCGCGCGCGGCGGACGTGCGTGGTCAGGCTGCCGACAAGCCGCGGGATCGTCCGCGAGAGCGGGTCTCCGGTGCGGTCGAGCATGTGCTCGGCGGCGCGCAGCACGCCGCCGACATCGCGTGCGCCCCAGGCGTCGGTGAGCGCCCACGGTGGCGACCCGGCGCGCGGCGCGACGAGCGCTTCGACGTCGGCCTCCGTCACATCCGCACCGTTCGCCCAGGTTGCGATCTTGTCGACCTCCCCCGCGAGCTCGTAGAGGTCGTCTCCGACGAGCTCGGCGAGCAGCCGGCACGCCTCGGGCTCGGCCTTCGTCTTCTGCAGCTTGAACTGGTCGGCGATCCAGCGTGCAACGGCTTTCATGACGACGTCCCAGATCAGAAGCTCGCCCTTGCCCGCGATCGCCTTCGCGAGCGGCGAGTCCTTCTTCATTTCGCCGCCGACGAGCGCGAGCGTCGTCCCGGGCGCGGGGGCTTTTAGGTAGTCCGCGACTGCTTTTGCGTCCGGGGCCTTCCAGGCTTCGACGCCTTCGACGACGACGAGCCGCGTGCCTGCTCCGAAGAGGCCCAGCACATTGCAGGCGGCGACCGCGTCGTCTCCGGTCGTGTCGGCCGCTTCGAGCACCTCGATCGCGTCGGGGTCGAACCGGATGCGCAGGCGCGCAACCGTTCGGTCGACCTTGGGCCGGTCGCCGCCCGCGATCAGATACGCCGGCTTGAGCTCGTCCGCCATCTCCGCCAAGCATAGGCGGCGACGCCGAGCGACCCCGCGGCGGCGAGCGCCGCGGCCGGGCCGCGCGCCTGCGCGGCCGGGACCGCTGCGACCGCA
>PLDP01000063.1 GCA_003136795.1 Actinomycetota bacterium | reverse complement strand
GGCCTCTATATCGCCCGCTCGATCGCCGAAGCGCACGGCGGCACGCTCGACGTGTCGTCGGCGCCCGGCAAGGGCGCGACGTTTACGCTGAAGCTGCCCGTTTAGGGCGCAGCTCGGCAGCGAGCGCGCGGGCGCGCAGGGCGACCTGGGCGCGCAGTTCCAGTGGCTCGAGCACGATCGCCTCGCCGCGGTAGGACACGACCTCGCCGACGAGCCACTCGGCACTGCCGACCGACTTGTCCGCGAGCGCCGCGCCGTCCACGAGCGGGCGGGCGCCCTTCTCGACCTCCCAGCGCGCGACGGCCGGCGAGTACCAGATGCGTGCGGTGGTCGCCGAGTGCAGTTCCGACGGGTCGAAGCCCTCGCGCGGCACGAAGCTCTTGCGGAGCACCTTCGCGTTCCGCATGCGATCGAGCCGGTAGGAACGCGGCTGGTCGCGGTCGATGTCCCACGTGTGCACGTACCAGTGGGGCAGCCGGCGCTCGATCGAGTACGGCTCGACGGTGCGCGTGACAACCTCCTGTTCTTCCGGCTTCAGGTACTCGAGCTCGACGAGCTTGTGGTCGTCGATCGCGTGCGTAAGCGTGTCGACGAGCCCCTCTTCCTCGCCGACATGCGGCGCAGGCGTCTGCGTCAGCTCGAACGCGCCGAAGGTCTCCTCGAGCTTCGCGCGCACGCGGTCGAGCGGCGAGTGCGTGCCGGCCGCGACCATCGGGCCGACGAACTCGAGCGCGAGCCTGATCGCGCGCGCCTCGAGCGGCGTCAGACGCGGCGCGCGGCGGAAGGTGTCGCCGAAGAGCTCCTTGTCGACGTGCACCTCGTCGCCGTGCACCTCCGCGTAGACCGCGTAGCAGCCACCGCCGAAGTTGACGAGGTTGAGCAGTGAGAGGTGCTCCTCGAGCGCTTCGGCGGGGATCGAAAAACGGTTGATCAGCTCGTGCGCGGGAATGACGCCCTCGCGCTCCTCGCCGCAGGCGGAGAGCAGGTAGGCGAGCAGCGACTGCAGGACGCCGAAGCGCTCCGGCGCCACCGGGCCGGCGAAGCGCTCGACGACCTCGGACACGCCGGCGACGACCTCGGCGGCGGGGGTCGGCGGTGCGCCTTCGTGCGCGGTGCGGGCGGCTCGGGCGCCCTCCACGACGAGGCGACGCAGCTCGGACGGCTCGAGCGGGACGGCGCGGCCATCCTGCCGAAGGATCCAGCGCGCGAGCAGGTTGGAAGAGGCGTACTGCGTGGCGAAGACTTCGCCCTCGACGTGGTTGCGCGTGCCGCCGTACGCACGCTCGACCCACCACGCGGTGTCGGGCGCCACTTCGATCTTCGCCTCGCCGACGATGTCGCCGAATTGCCATTCGGCCCGGCCGCGGTAGTTCTCGACGTCGAACTCGGGCGGCAGGCGAAAGTCGCGCTCCCGGCGGGTGGCGAAGCGAATGTCGGAGCGGATCCGCGAGACCCGGAACGTGCGGATGTCGTCACGCTCGAGGTCGTGGCCGATCACGTACCACGAGCCGTTCTCCGGCAGGAGCGCGAAGGGGTTGAGCGTGCGCTCCTCTTCTTCGTCGCGGTAGATCGACCAGTAGCGGAACTTGACCGTGCGCTGCTTCGAGATCGCGCCCTCGAGCTTGCCGAGGCGGCCCTGCAGCTCCGGCGAGTAGTCGGGGTCGCGCACCTCGACGCGCGAGGCGGTGCCGGTCGGCGCGGCGGCGAGCGCTCCGGCCGAGCGGCCGAGCGCGAGGTTCTGCAGCGCGAGCCGCAGTGGCTCCGCGTAGGCGAAGCGTCCTTCGAGCAGGAAGAAGCAGGTCTGGAGCGCGGCGAGCTCCTCGTCGTCGAGCTCGAGCTCCGGCAGGAAGTAGCGCTCCGAGCGCAGCGTGTACAGCTCCTCACCGGTGAACTCGTCGCGTTGCGAGTCGAGCGGCACGCCGAGCGAGACGAGCTCTGCACGGTCCGAGTAGAACCGCCGCGCGAACGCTTCGTCGCTCATCTCCTGGTAGCCCTCGACGTTCGACTTGATGTCGCGCGCCGTCAGCGGACGGCGTTCCGCCATCAGGAACGCAACCAGCGAGAGCTGACGAATCAGCTTGTCGGTGTCATGACTCACGGCTCACCCGTGAGCGAGCTTATCCGACAACTATGCGGCGGCTTTGCTGCGCTCGAGATGCTGATGCGAGGGGCAGTAGTCGCGGTCCGGCAGCGGAGTGCGCTGACAGGCCTTGCCCTTGCGCGTCGTGGCGCGGCAGCGGGCGACGCCGCCGTCGAACGCTCCGGCCTCGATCTGCTCCTCGACGAAGCCGACCGCAGCGTCGACACCCTGGTTGACCGCCCAGGCGACCTGCGCCTGCACCGTGATCGGGAAGTAGCGGCGAATGTCCTGGAAGAGCGCCCGGTCGGGCTTCGCGAAGTAGTGCGGATCCTGGGCGAGACGCTGCATCGTCCCTTCGCAGGCCTGGAGCACCTCTCTGCGGTACTCGAGCTGCGTCTCGTCGTCCACGTAGGGGTCGATGAGGTCTTTGATCGAGCGATAGATCGCTCGCGAGTACTGATACATGCAGTGCTGAATGTGCAGGATCCGTTCGTCCATAACGCGGTGTGCTCTCTCCTCGACTGTAGCCGCCAGCCCTTTAAGAAGCGGTAAAACCTTCGTTACCGGCCCGGCTCGGGGCCGACTCTACACGCTGCCGCTGGCTGTTACAAATGTTTTCAGATGAGTAAACGAGTGGTCGGTTTGCAAGAGGCCCTGTACCCCTCGTAGCCGCTCGCTACACCTCCGTTTGGCGCCTGTCTCAGCGGGCGATCTGGCGGGAGTAGGCGCCGCCGAAGCCGGCCTGGTGGGCGGTCGAGACCGCATCGTCCGCATCGGTCTTCGAGCCGTAGATCCCGGTGAAGACGACCAGGTAGCCCGGCTGGAGGCTCGCGAAGTTCGACGAATCGAGCACTCCGACCTGCGGGAGGCCCGATTTGGCCGCCTGGGCGGCGGTCTGGCGTGCCGAGGCGGCGCCGCTGCGCTTCGGGTAAGAGACCAGCACGATCGTCCAGCCGTTTTCGTTCGCGGGCCAGGTGAACCGCCCGTTCTGCGGGCCGGGGCTCGGCTTCGTGGGGGTCGTGGTCGTCGGCCCCGGCGGCGTTGGCAGCGTCGACGTGTCCACCGCTGTCGTCGTGGCCGGGACGGGCGCAGGCTGGGTGACCGTGACCTGGGAGGTGGCCGTGAAGATCGGCCCGTTCGCGCTCGCAGCGGATGCGTTGAGCGCGATCGCGGTCGCAGCACCTGCGATCGCGACCACGAACGTCAGGAGCGAGATCCACATCCAGTCGCCGGGATACCAGCCGAAGCGGCGGATCCAGCGGCGGCGCAGCGACGCGAGCCGCCCCGTCACGGCCGGGAGCCGCAGGCCGCAGTCCAGGCAGTAGCTCTGGTCCGGCTGCCGGGCCGCGCCGCAGCGCGGGCACGTCTCGTCGGCAGCCGCAATCGCCTGCTCGCGCTCGCTCGCCTTCATGAGCTCTCGGGGGCGTGCTCGATGACCGTCTCCTCGGAGGCGGGCTCGGCCGCGAGCGGCCGTCCGCAGTTCGGGCAGAAGCGCGAGCCGCGCAGCATCGGTGCGCCGCACTCGCAGCGCGGCACGCGGCGGTGGACGTGCAGGAGCTCCTCGATCTCGGCGAGGCGGGCGTCGATCCCGACCACGGCCGCGGCCCGTTCGGAGAGCAGATCGTCGCGGAAGCCGCCGCGCCGGTACATCTCGACCAGCAGCCCGCCGAGGTCGCGCAGCGCGTCTTCGCGCGCTTTCAGGAGCGCGCGGCGCTCACGGCGCAGAACGCCGGCTTGTGGCCGGCGCGGTGCGATGCCTTCGGCGTCGTTGGAGCGCCGGCGAAAGGGTGCGGCCATGGACCCGCACTCTAACTGGGGCTTCGGCGCGGATCGCCCGCGCTAGAGCTGCATCACGACGAGACGCTCTTCGGTCATCTCGCGCACGGCCCAGGCGGGGCCTTCCTTCGTGTTGCCGGACGCCTTGACCCCGCCGTAGGGCATCTGGTCGGCGCGGAACGTCGGAGCCTCGTTCACGGTGACACCGCCGAACTCGAGCTCTCGCGCCGCACGCAGGCAGGACGCCAGGTCGCTCGAGAAGATCGCCGCCTGCAGGCCGTAGCGCGTCGCGTTCGCCTGTTCGATCGCCTCGTCGAGGCTTGCGACGCGCGTCAGCGTGACGACCGGCCCGAAGACCTCTTCACACTGCACCTGGTCGGTCGGCGCAGGGCCCGCGATCACCGTCGGCCGGAGCAAGCCGTCGCCGGTCAGCTCGCCGCCCGTCAGCACCTCGCCATGCGAGGCGCGGATCCACTCCAGGATGCGGTCGCGCTCGTCCTCGGCGATCAGCGGGCCGACGTCGGTGCCCGGATCGGCGGGATCGCCGACCTGCAGCGCCTCAACCGCCGGCACGAACTCGGCGAGGAAGTCGTCCCAGGCCTCCTGGAGGACGAAGATTCGCTGCACCGAGATGCAGCTCTGGCCGGCGAACGAGAATGCATTCGCGGCGAGCTTGGCGGCTGTGCCGGCCGGCGCGTCGCCGCAGACGATCGCAGGTGTCGCGTTGCCGAGCTCGAGCTTCACCCGCTTGCGGTGCGCGCGTTCCGCGATGCCCCAGCCGACGGCGCCGGAGCCGGTGAACGTGATCAGCTTCACGCGCTCGTCGTCGACGAGCACGTCGCCGATCGCCGAGGCAGAGCCCGCGACGACGTTGATCCATCCCTCCGGCAGCCCGGCTTCTTCCTCGAGGCACGCGAGGAAGAGCGCGGAGAGCGGTGTGGTGGACGCAGGCTTCAGCACGACGGCGCAACCGGCCGCGAGTGCGGGCGCGATCTTGTGCGCCACGAGATTGAGCGGGAAGTTGAACGGTGAGATCGCGCCGACGATCCCGATCGGCAGGCGCATCGTGAAGGCGAGCTTCCCCGTTCCTGCCGCCGAGGCGTCCATCGGCACCATCTCGCCCGCGAGCTTGCGCGCCTCGACCGCGGCGAACGTGTACGTGGAGACGGCCCGCTGCGCCTCGACGCGGGCGGCCTTGAGCGGTTTGCCGGCCTCGGCGGAGATGATCTGCGCGGCCTCCTCCCGGCGCTCGTCGAGCAGGCGGGCGGTGGTGTCGAGGATGCGGGCGCGCTCGTGGGCCGGCAGGGGCTCGCGCATCGCGCGCTCGGCGGCGTCGAGCGCGCGACGGGCCTCGGCGGCGCCGCCTTTCGCGATCCGGCCGATGACGTCGCCCGAGAAGGGCGAGCGCACTTCTGTCCACTCGCCGGTCTCCACGGGAGCGCCGCCAATCAGCAGCGAATGGTCGTTACCGACCGTTGTCATCGCGCGCAACTCTAATCTTCCCCCGTGGGCTCCCGGCGTGCAGTGCGGATCGGCATCCCCATCCTGTGGGTGGTGGGGTCGATCGCGATGGTCGCGAGCGTCGGCGTGCCGACGTCGCACGACCTCGTGTTCTTCTGGTTCGCGCTCGGGATCATCGCGTTCTCGGTGACCGACCTGCGGCAGCGCACCTCGCGCCTCGTGATCGAGTGGTCGCCGTTCATCGGCGTGCTCTTCGTCTACGACCGCTTGCGTGGCTATGCGGACGGGCTGCTCTTCCATGCGCGTGAGGTGCCGCAGATCAAGGTGGAGGAGGCGCTCTTCGGCAAGCCGATTCCGACGGTGTGGCTGCAGTCGCACCTCTGGCACGGCGCCTCCCACCTGCACTGGTGGGATTACGCAACCTGGTTCATCTACCTGACGCACTTCTTCGCGACGCTGATCGTCGCGGCGATCCTGTGGAGGTGGGCGCACGACCGCTTCGTGCGGTTCGCGACCATGGTGTGCGTTCTCGCGCTCGCCGGTTTTGTCACCTATGTGCTCTACCCGGCAGACCCGCCGTGGCTGGCGGCGCGGCACGGCTCGATCGGCAGGGCGAACAGGACGATCGCGATTGTGTGGCACCACGTTCCGATCGCCCACTTCGGCTCGTTGTTCGAGAAGGGCCAGAGCTACGCGAACAACGTGGCGGCGATGCCGTCGTTGCACGCCGGGTACGCCCTGCTGATCGTGCTCTACCTCTGGCGGCTCGTGCCGCGCTGGACGCGGCCGCTGCTCGCGCTCTATGCGCCTGCGATGGCGTTCTCGCTCGTGTACTCGGGAGAGCACTACGTCGTAGACTGCATCGCCGGCTGGATCTATGCGGTCGGCACGTTCGCTGTCGTCAATCTGGTTTTCGAGTACCACGCGCGGCGCGTCACGTCGCTCGAGCCGGCGTTCGTAGATTGAACGCCATTCGGCCCCTTCACTTCTGCAACGTGACCGTCGAGGGACAGCTCTGGCCGGTCTACGGCTGGGCGATCGACGGGCCGAACGGGACGATGCTCGTCGACACGGGGATGATCGACTCGACGCCGGAGCTCGACGAGGAGTGGGGGCCGGTGCTCCTGCCGTGGCCGGANNTACGTGCAGCGTGCCGAGCTCGAGGCTGCTGTCGCACCGAGCTACCTCGAGGAGTGGGTGCATTTCCCCGGCGAGTCGTATATCGCGCTCGATGGAGATGCACAGCTGTTCGCGGGCGTGTCGGTGCTGTTCACGCCGGGGCACTCGGCGGGCCACCAGGCCGTTGTCGTGGAGACGGACGATGGGGTCGTCGTGCTCGCCGGTGACGTGACGTACTCGATGCGCGAGCTGATCGGCGCCGCGACGCCTTCGATCTTGCGGATCCACGCGTTAGCGCCGCAGCGGGTGTACCTCGCCCACCACGAACGGCCATGGCTGCCGGGCTAGAGTGACGTAGATGTACAGCTACATCATCGATGCCGTTCGCTCGCCGATCGGCCGCCGGAACGGGACGCTGTCTGTCCTGCGCGGCGACGACCTGGCGGCGCAGGTCCTGAACGGCCTGATCGCCCGGCATGAGCTCGATCCGGCGGAGATCGAGGACGTGCAGATGGGGTGTGTGACCCAGATCGGCGAGCAGGGCTGGAACGTCGGCCGAATGGCGGTGCTCGCGGCAGGTTGGCCGGTCTCGGTCTCGGCGACGACCGTCGACCGTCAGTGCGGCTCGTCAATGCAGACCAACTTCAACGCGGCGGCGGCGGTGATGGCCGGCCAGCTCGACCTCGTCGTTTCGGCCGGCGTCGAGATGATGTCGCGCGTCCCGATGGGCTCGAACGGCGGCTCGATCTCCGAGCGCATCACCGAGCGGCACGAGATCGTGATGCAGGGCACCTCGGCCGAGCTGCTCGCCGACGAGTGGCACCTGTCGCGNNCACTGTGTTACAAGCGGGTGGCGCGGCCGTGGCCGCTCCGGCCGTGTTCGCAGTCGACGAGGCGCCGCGCCGGGAAACCTCCGCTGCGGCGCTCGCAGCGCTCAAACCTGCGTTCCGGCCCGACGGGGTCGTGACGGCGGGCAACTCGTCGCAGATCGTCGACGGCTCGGCGGCCGTGCTGATCGCGAGCGAGGCGGCGGTCGGACGGCTCGGGCTCGAGCCGCGTGCGCGCTTCGTCTCATTCGGCATCGCAGGCGTCGACCCGACGCGGATGCTGCACGGCAACCCGCTGGCGATGGAGCGGGCAGTCGCGAAGGCCGGCCTGACGCTGGACGACATGGCCGTGATCGAGGTCAACGAGGCGTTCGCCTCCGTCGTTCTGCAGACCGCGAAGGACCTGCACCTCGAGGACCGGATGGATGACGTCAACCCGAACGGCGGCGGCATCTCGCTCGGGCATCCGCTCGGCGCGACCGGCGCGCGGATCACCGCGACGCTGATCCCGGAGCTGGAGCGTCGAGGCGCGCGCTACGGCATCGCGTCGATGTGCGTTGGCTTCGGCATGGCAATCGCCGGCGTCGTCGAACGCCTGTA
>PLDP01000153.1 GCA_003136795.1 Actinomycetota bacterium | reverse complement strand
GACACGTTCGTGCACGAGCTGCACCACATGCTGAAGGCGATCGCCGACGACACCGCCGTCGCTCCCTACGGCGCGACATTCGAGGACGGCTACCGCGCGTCCGAGGTGGGCGACGCGATCGCCCGCTCCGGCCAAGCCGGCGAGCGCATCCAGGTCGCCTACCGAACTTAGTCGGCGAGGACGAGCGTCGCCTTGCCGCCGCGATGGGCGAAGGCGTCCTCGAAGCGGTCGAGCGGGACGCGCAGGTTGACGAACTGCTCGAGCTCGTCCGGCCAGAGCTCGCGCGCGCGGTCGAGGTCGGCGACGGCGGCGAGCCAGTCCTGCCGGGCCGCGTTGACGCTGCCGAAGAGGACGCGGTTCTCGAGGATCGTGTCGAGCGCGATCGTCCGACCGTCCAGCTCGACGCGCTGCACGCGCGGATCGATGCCGAGCAGGCACGCGACGCCGCTGCGGCGCAGCAGACCGAGCGTGTCCGCCATCAGCTGCGCGTTGCCGGCCGCCTCGATCACGAGGTCGAAGCTGCCCAGCTCGCTCAACGGTGTCCCCGGGAGCGCGACGTAGTGCGCGCCGCAGGCCGTCACGAGGTCGTTCGCCGGCTCGAGCGACGCCGTCCACACCTCGAGGCCCGCGAGCCGCAGCAGGTAGGTCGAGAGCGTTCCGACCGCTCCTGCGCCGAGCACGAGCGCGCGCTGCAGCTCCCACGGCTGCCGGGTTCCGATCGCACGCGCGTGCCGCAACGCACGCTCGCAGATCGACGCGGGCTCGGCCAGGACGCCGAGCGGGCCGAGCGAGCGCGGGATGGGGACGACCTGCGCCGGGTCCTCGACGACGAGCTCGCAGGCGAAGCCGTCCAGCCGCGTGATCCCGCGCTCGAAGTAGTCGCCCGTTAGGCACGAGTCCGGCGAGCCTTCCGAGCAGGCGAGACAGTGGCGGCAGGAGCGGCGGACGACCGCGGTCACCAGGTCGCCGCGCGAGAAGCCGTGCCCGTCACGCTCGACCCGTCCGAGGAGCTCGTGCCCGAGCACCAGCTCGCTCTCGTCGTCGGGCGCGACGCCGAAGTGGCCGTGCGAGATCTCGCGGTCGGTGCCGCACACGCCGACTTCCAGCACGCGGATCGCCACGCCGTCTCCCGTCGCCTCCGGCACGTCGGCGACGTGCGTCGAGCCGATCGCGCCCGGCCGAGTGACGAGCGCCTTCATCTACGCCGCGGTCAGGCCGCTCATGCCTGCATGGTCTCACGGAGCACGGCGCCTTCGGAGGCCGAGCCGACGAGCAGCCGGTAGCGCGCGAACACGCCGCGTTCGGACGAGAGTGGTGGCGGCTGCCATGCCGCCAGGCGCGCGTCGATCTCGTCGGCCGCAAGCTCGAGCGTGAGCGTGCCGGCATCGACGTCGATCGCGATCGAGTCGCCGTCGCGGACGATCGCGAGCGGCCCGCCGCGCGCGGCCTCCGGTGCGACGTGGCCCACCATCAGCCCGCGGGTCGCACCGGAGAAGCGACCGTCGGTGACGAGCGCAACCGACTCGCCAAGCCCGGCGCCGACCACCGACGCGGTCACGCTCAGCATCTCCCTCATCCCGGGGCCGCCCGCAGGCCCCTCGTAGCGCACCACGAGCACCTCGCCTTCCTGCACGACGCCGGCCCGCACCGCGTTGGTGCAGGCCTCCTCGCTGTCGAAGACCCGTGCGGGGCCGCGCTGCGTCCGTCGCACCGAGCCCGACGCCTTGACGAGGCTGCCCTCGGGGGCGAGGTTGCCGCGCAGCGCGTGCAGCGCACCGGTCGCCTTGAACGGCTGCTCGACGGAGAAGACGACGTCGCTGTTGGGTGCTGCCGCGTCCTGCGTCGCCTCGGCCAGTGTCTGGCCCGTGACGGTCGGCGCCGCGCCGTCGAACAGTCCACCGCGAATGAGCTCGCCGATCACCGCGGCCGTCCCACCGGCACGGTGCAGATCCTCGGCCATGTAGCGGCCCGACGGCGCCAGGCTCGCGATCACCGGTGTGCGAGCGCCGATCTCTGCGAGCTCGTCAAGCGTCAGCGGCACCTCCGCCTCGTGCGCGATCGCCAGCAGGTGCAGGATGCCATTCGTCGAGCCGCCGGTCGCCGCGATCCCCGCCATCGCGTTCAGGAGGGCGCGACGGTCGAGAAACGTGCGCGCAGTCGTCGCGAGTGACGTAGCGAGCGCGCCCGCGCGCGCGGCGGCGTCGCCCTTGGCCTGGAGCTCGTCGGCGGGGATCAGCCCGTCTCCCACGATCGTGATGCCGAGGCAGTCGAGCGCGACCGCCATCGTGTTCGCGGTGAAGTGGCCTGCGCACGTCCCGGCGCCGGGGCAGGCGACGCGCTCGAGCTCGTCGAGCTCGGCACGCGGGATCAGTCCGCGTTCCTCCGCGCCCACCGCTTCCCAGACGTCCTGGATCGTCACCTCACGCCCGCGCAGCCGCCCGGCGCGCATCGGGCCGCTGTAGAGCACGACGGCCGGCTTGTCGACGCGCGCGAGAGCCATCAGCGCGGCGGGCACCGTCTTGTCGCAGCCGACGAGGCACACGAGCGCGTCGAAATCGTGGGCGTGCACCATCAGCTCGATCGAGTCGGCGATCACCTCGCGTGAGATCAGCGACGCGCGCATGCCCGGTGTTGCCTGCGACTGGTTGTCGGAGACGGCGATCGTGTTGAACCCGAGCGCGACGCCGCCGGCCGCCGTCACACCGTCGCTCACACGGTCGGCGAGCTCGCGCTGGTTCAGGTTGCACGGCATCGTCCCGGTCCACGTCGTGGCGACGCCGACGATCGGCCCGTCGAGGCGTCCCGGATCGATGCCCATCGCGCGAAAGTGGGAGCGCGCCGGCGCGCGCTCCGCGCCTGCGGCTAGCGCAACACGCGCACGGCGCCGGAGTGCGTCCCGGCCCATCAGCGCTTCTTGCCCGGGTTGAGCAGGCCCTTCGGGTCGAACGCGTGCTTGATCCGCAGGTGCAGGTCGTAGCCGGCCGCTCCGAGTTGGTGCTCGAGCTGGCCGCGTTTCAGCCAGCCGATGCCGTGCTCGCCGGTGACCGTGCCGCCGAGCCGCAGCGCGAGCTCGAACAGTTCTTGGCAGGCCGCGTCGGCGCGGCGCTCCTGCTCCGGGTCGTCGGGCGCGAACAGGAACGTCGAGTGGATGTTGCCGTCGCCCGCGTGCCCGAACGACAGCGCGGGAATGTCGTGGCGCGCGCCGATCTCGAGCGTTTCCCGCGCAACGTCGCGCAGCCGGTCGAGCGGGACGGCGATGTCCTCGCTGAACGCGCCGCCACGCTGCGCGAGGATGGCGAAGGCGACGCCGCCGCGCCAGCGCCACAGCTCGGCCACCTCCGCAGGATCCTCCGGCGCATGCACGGCGACCGCGTCCTCCGCCAGCGCCTCCTGCAGCTCGGTGGCGACCCGCCGCGCCTCGGAGACGGCGCCGTCGGCCTCGGTCATGACCATGAACGCACCGTCGGCAGGGATCCCGAACGGATACGTGTCGCCCGAGTAGCGGAGCGTCACCTCGTCCATGTACTCGATGGTGGCCGGAACGACGCCGGAGGCGAGCACGCGCTCGATCGCGCTGATGCCGGCGTCGGCGTCGCGGTAGAGGCCGATCACCGGCAGTTCGAGCTCGGGCGCGGGCGTCAGCCGCAGCCACGCGGCGGTGACGAGGCCGAGCGTGCCTTCGGAGCCGACGAGCAGGCTCTTCACGTCGTAGGAGGCGACGTCCTTGCGGATCGAACCGCCGATGCGCACGATCTCGCCGGGTGGGATCACCGCCTCGATGCCGGTCACCCAGTTGCCGGTCACCCCATATTTGAAGGCGTGCGGGCCGCCCGCGTTGCAGGCGATGTTGCCGCCGATCTGTGAGGTCTCGGCCGCCCCCGGGTCGGGCGGGAAGCGCAGGCCGCTCTCGCGCGCGAGCCGTTGCACGTCGCCGGTCGTAACGCCGGCCTCGACGTGCATGCGCCAGAGCAGCGGGTCGAACTGCCGGATCTTGTTCAGGCGCTCGAAGCCGAGGACGACGCCGCCCTCGACGGGGATCGCGCCGCCCGCAAGGCCGGTGCCGCCGCCGCGCGCGGTGAGCGGCACGTCGTGCTCGTAGCACCAGCGCATCACCGCGGCGACCTCGTCGGTCGTGGCAGGAAGCACAACCGCGTCGGCGCTGCCCTGCACGCCGCGGCCCATCAGGTCGGCGAGATAGCGCCCGTCCGGCTCGACGAGCGACCCGGGTGAGACGACCTCTGCGAGCTCCACGCGGGCGAGCGTACCCTGTCGGCGCCAAGCCATCGAACGATCCGAGGAGATGTATGAAGCTCGTTGCTCTCGCAGTGCTCGTCGCCGCCCTGGCGGTACCGGCCGCCCTGGCTGCCACGCCGACGCTGAACGGCACCGTCGGCCCCGGTTTCACGATCACGCTCACCCAGGGCGGCAAGAAGGTCTCGAAGCTGAAGGCCGGCACCTACGTGTTCAAGATCGCCGACAAATCGACGATCCACGATTTCCATCTGACCGGCCCGGGCGTGAACAAGAAGACGACGGTGGTCGGCCAGGGGACGACCACGTGGAAGCTGACGCTGAAGAAGGGCACGTACAAGTACGTGTGCGACCCGCACGCCAGCATCATGCACGGCGCCTTCACCGTCACTTGATCGTCTGAAATGGCCATGTCCGGGGACAGGCCCTGGGCATGGCCATTCGGGCTAGGTCGAGAGCGGAAGCTCCTCGA
>PLDP01000030.1 GCA_003136795.1 Actinomycetota bacterium | reverse complement strand
CAAGTCGGACACACGCGGTGCGCGCGCTTCGGTGACCCGCACTGGGGGCACGTGTTGACGCGCGGAGCCTCGAGCTTGTGCGTGGCGCGGCGCTTGTCGCGCCGCGATTTGGAGGTTTTCCTCTTCGGTACAGCCATGAGCGGTCGCCAGTCTAGCCGACGCTGGCGACCGGCAGCAGGATGCGAAAGGTCGTGCCGGAGCCGAGGGCGCTCGACACCTCGATCGCGCCGCCACTCTGGCGGATCACTCCTTGGGCGAGCGAAAGACCGAGCCCCGTGCCGCTGTCCCGGTCTTTGGTCGTGAAGAACGGGTCGAAGATCCGCGCCTGCGTCTCCTCGTCGATCCCGGTGCCGTCATCGGCGACGGTCACGAGGACGTACTCACCGGCCACGATGCCGAGCTTGCGTGCCTCCGGGACCTGCTCCACCGAAACCGTTCGGACCCCGATCGTGATCCGACCCGCGCCCGCATCGCGCGCGTTCGCGAGCAGGTTCATCAGCACCTGCTCGAACTGGCCGACGTCGATCTCTACGAGGGAAGTCGGGCTGAGGTCGAGCTCGAGCAGCGTCCCCTCGCCGGCCTGGTGGCGCAGCACGGGCTCCATCTCCTGCACGGTCTTCGTCACATCGGCAGGCTCGACCGCGAGCTCCTGGCGACGGCTGAACGCGAGCAACTCCCTCGTCAGCTTCGCGGCACGTTCGACCGAGGCGACGATCGCCGCGAGGTGCCGGTGCGACAGGGCGTCGGGCGCAAGTGTCTTCCGAGCGAGCTCCGCATGGCCCGCGATCGCGGTGAGCAGGTTGTTGAAGTCGTGGGCGATGCCGGCGGCAAGCCGGGCAAGGGCCTCGGACTTCTGAGCCTGCAGGAGTTGCCGCTCGAGCTCCTTGCGCTCGCTGATGTCGACGAAGTAGCCCTGGATGAACTCGGGCCTGCCGTCCTCGCCGAGCACGAGCACCGACTCGTCGTGGATCCAGAGCACGCGGCCGTCAGCAGCCAGCACTCGGTAGTCACGGCTGAAGTCGCGCAGATCGTCGCGGCTGGCCCGGATCTCCTCGAGCACCGGCCCGCGGTCGTCCGGATGGAGGATCCGGGTCAAGAGGCTCGGCTTGACGAGCCAGGCGGCGGCCGGGTAGCCGGTGATGCGCTCGACCTGCGGGCTCATCCAAACCGTCTCCAGCTCGGGGCTGAACCGGTTCGTATAGGTGACGAGCGGCAGCCGGTCCGAAAACGGCGGCAACGTCTCGTTGGGACTATTTGTCATCAACTGCCACTTTACACTATCTGTCAAATGACATACACTGTCATTTGACATGAGCGAGGGACTCCGTGAGAGAAAGAAGCTCGAAACCCGGCGCGAGCTGATGTACGCCGCACTCCGCCTGTTCTCCGAGCACGGGTTCGACACCGTCACGGTCGATCAGATCGCCGACGCGGCGAACGTCTCCACGCGCACCTTCTTCCGTTACTTCGACACCAAGGCCGCGTCGTGCTTCGGTCTCCAGCGCTTGATGCTCGACAGGGTCACCGCCTCGAGCGATGTCCTGACGACGACCGAGGAGCAAATTCGCGATTACGCGGGCCGCGTCGCCGCCGATCCCGGGCTGTACGCGAGCCAGACGAGCCTGACGCTGGAACATGCCAAGGTTCGGGTGCACAGGCTCGAAATCGTGCTCGCGTTCGAGGACGCGATCGCCGAGGGGTTCGTACGCGAGACACCCGGCGTCGACCCCGTGATCGCGCGGATCGCGGCGTACCTGCCGACGCACCTCATCCCGGCCACCATGGAGGCGTGGGTGCTCAGCGGAGCACACGGTGTCCCGGACTGGGAACCTCACCTCGCCATCGTCCGCCGGACCGTCGAGTCGCTGCTCGGCCGCGACGTGGGCTAGGATCGTCGGCGAGCCGTTCGCGGCTCGTCCCATGACGGATCTCTAAGTCGAAACCCCGCTCCGCTCGCCTTTCGACTGATTGGAGGTCCGCCCCATGCCGGGCTCGCTCAGCGCACGTGACATCTCGAAGAGCTACGCCGCCGTCCAGGTGCTCGACCGCGTCTCGCTGGTCGTCGCGCCGGGCGACCGCGTAGGGATCGTCGGCCCGAACGGGATCGGCAAGTCGACGCTCCTGCGCGTCCTCGCCGGTCTCGAGCCGCCCGATAGCGGCCGGGTGATCCGCGGCGGCGCCGTCGGCTACCTGCCTCAGGAGCTCGAGGCACGGGCCGGGGAGACCGTCCGCGACTATCTCGCGCGGCGCACCGGCGTCGGTGCGGCCGAGCAGGAGATGGACGCGCTCGCCGCCCGGCTCGCCGACGAGCACGAGCTCGCGGGCGCCTATACCGCTGCGCTCGACCGGTTCCTGGCACTCGGCGGCGAGGACTTCGACGCCCGCGCCGCGGCGGTGCTCGACGGGGTCGGCCTCGGGCGTAGGTCCGACCGCGAGGTGAGCACGCTCTCGGGCGGCGAGGCGGCCCGCGCGGCGCTCGCCGCCATTCTGCTGTCGCGCTTCGATGTCTTCCTGCTCGACGAGCCGACCAACAACCTCGACTTCGCCGCGCTCGCGCAGCTCGAGCGCTTCCTGCACGGCCTCGCGGCCGGTGTCGTGCTCGTCTCACACGACCGCGACTTCCTCGACCGGACGATCAACCGCGTCGTCGAGATCGAAGCCGAGACGCGGCGCGTGCACGAGTACAGCGGCACCTGGTCGGAGTACGAGGCTGCGCGCGAGCGCGCCCGCGCGCAGCATGCCGCCGCCTACACCGACTACCTCGACGAGCAGCGGCGCTACACGACGCTGCTCGAAGAGCGCCGCCGCCAGGCGCACGCACTCGGCGGCGAGCGCAAGCTCGCGCGGCAAACCGGCGGCTCCGACCGGCGCGCGACGAATGCGTTGCGCGGCAAGGTCAACCAGGCGCGCAACCACCTCGAGCGGTTGGAAGAGGTCGAGAAGCCGTGGACGCCGTGGCGGCTGCAGATGGAGTTCGCTACGGCGCCGCCGGCCGGCACGATCGCCGAGCTGGCCGGCGCCGTCGTCCGTGCCGGCTCGTTCACGCTCGGGCCGGTCGACCTCGAGCTGCGGTTCAGCGACCGCCTCGCCGTGGTCGGGGCAAACGGCGCGGGCAAGACGACGCTGATCCGCGCGCTCACCGGCGAGCTGCCCCTGGAGCGCGGCTCGCGGCGGATCGGGAATGCGGTTGTGTTCGGCGAGCTGACCCAGGCGCGCGACCTCTTCGGCGGCGTGCTGCTCGACGACTTCACGGAGCTTTCCGGGCTCACCTCGACGGACGCCCGCACGCTGCTCGCGAAGTTCGCGCTCGGGCCCGACGACATCACCCGCCCTGCGCCGTCGCTCTCTCCCGGCGAGCGCACCCGGGCGGGACTCGCGCTCCTCTCGGCCCGCGGCGTGAACTGTCTGATCCTCGACGAGCCGACCAATCATCTCGACCTCGAAGCGATCGAGGAGCTCGAGACCGCGCTCGAGACCTACGAGGGCTGCCTGCTCGTGGTCACGCATGACCGACGCTTCCTCGAACGACTGTCGGTGACTCGTACGATCACGCTGTGACGATCAACGCGCTCCTTCCGCCTGACTGGCCCGCCATCCGGACGATTTTTGAAGAGGGCATCGACATCGGCACGTTCGAAGAGCTCGTCCCGACGTGGGACGAATGGAACCGCGGCCACCTGGTCTGGCCACGCCTCGTCGCACGCGACGACGGCGAAGTGCTGGGCTGGGCGGCGCTCGCGCCGTACTCCGATCGCTCCTGCTACCGCGGCGTCGCCGAGAACTCGATCTACATCGCACGCAGCGCGCGCGGGCGCGGCGTGGGACGGGCCTTGCTGGAGCGGCTCTGCGAGGAGGCGGACGCCGCCCAGATCTGGACGATCCAGGCCGGCATCCTCGCCGCGAACGACGCATCGATCGCACTGCACACGGCCTGCGGGTTCCGGCTCGTCGGCGTCCGCGAGCGGCTCGCCCGGAAGCGCGGCGAGTGGAGCGACGTGGTGCTCATGGAGCGCCGCGCCCAAGACATCGTGTAACGCGGCTCAGGGCGCCGGCAAACGGTGCCGATACCGGAGACATGCGGACGGACTCGTCCCGGATGCACCGCACCGCCAAGCTCGCGATCGCGCTCGGCGCGATCGCGCTGGTCGCCGGTGTCTCGGCGGCGAGGCCCGAGACGACCTCGAACGGGTTCTTCGCGCAGTCGGCCACCGTCCTCGGCAAGAACGTGTGGGTCGTCGGGCTCGCGCATTGCTCCAATCACTCCGGCTGCACCGAGGTCATGCGGTCGACGAACGGCGGCCGGACGTTCGCGCGCATCGGGTCAGGCCCACGCCGGTGGGTGGACGACGCCCGGGGCGACATGGGGCCAAGTGTCTTCTTCGCGGACGCACGCAACGGTTACGTGCTCGCGGTCTCGGATGGCGTGTGGGCGACACATGACGGGGGCACGACCTGGAGCCGGCTCCCCTTGCAGAATCCCCTCGCCTTCGCCGTCGGCGCGGGCCGGGCCTACGCCGTCACCGCGGACTGTCCCCGGGTCGTCTGCACGAACTTCCGTCTCCACCGTACGGAAGGCAGCACCGGTCAGTGGGCGAGCACGGCGCTGCCCCTCCCGAGTGACGACCCGATCGTAGGTCTGCTTGCCGCCGGCCCCGATGTCTGGATCTTCGCGCGGTCGACGGGCCACAACGCCCTCGCGCGCTCGCACGACGGCGGCCGCACGTTCACCACCGGTCCGTCACCGTGCCCGCTCGGGTTCGACGGGGACATGTCGGCGGCGCCCGACGGGTCGCTGTGGGTCATCTGCCCGAACAACACCGTCGGCACGGCGGTCCGGTCGACTGACGGAGGCGCGCAGTTCACGCCCATCGACCTGGCCGGCCTCGCGAACTTCACCCAGATCGGTGCCGCGTCGGCGAGCGTCGCCGTCGTCTTCGGAAAGGGACCCTACGGGCCGCTCCAGCGCACGACCGACGGCGGCCGGACGTGGCAGACGGGCTGGCGGCTGCCCGACTTCTCGAACGCCTTGGCGGGGGTCGCATTTGGCGACGCAAGTCACGGCGTGCTGCTCGAGCAGACGACACCGGACCCTCTGTTCGGGATCGAGCGATTTGCGCTCTGGCGCACCGCAGACGGCGGCGTCCACTGGTCACTCGCGCGCTTCCCCTGAGCTAGAGCTCGTCGCGGAGCGCGTCGAGCGCGGCCCAGCGCGGGTCGCGGTGCTGCTCCTCGTGCGTGTGCGGCTCGTCGTTCAGGTTCTTGCCGCACTCGGAGCACAGGCCCGCACAGTCGTCGCGGCAGACGATCTGCTCCGGCAGCGCGAGCGCAATCGCGTCGCGCGCCCAGGCGGAGAGGTCGATGTTGTTGCCGTCGACGTACTCCGTCCGCATCTCCTCGTCCTGGGCCGACTCGTCCTGGTACTCGCGCGCACGAATCTGCAGCTCGAGCACCGCGTCGCCAAGGCAGCGGTAGCACGGCCCGTAGAGGCGGGTGGTGAAGGCGAGAGCGAAAACCGTGCCGGTGGTTGCACGCGTGATCTCGAACTCGGCCGGCACCTTGTCGGGCACCGGCAGGTAACGCTGTCCGCCGAAATCGAACGCGGTCAGCTCGATCTCAAGCTCGTCACGGTGCTGCTCACCCGGACGGAGCTTCACCTGACGCAGGCTGAAGCTCGTCATACAGGCGAGGGTAGCGAAGCGGCTACGGACGGCGGCGCCGGCGCAGCGCCTCGAAGCCGTCGAAAAGCGCCTCGAGCCCCACCTCGAAGCGGTCGGCCGGCAACTCGAGCGCGGGGCCTGTCGCCAACCAGCGAGCGATGAGCGGGAGCTCGCCTGCGTCGACCGCCTCCTGGAGCCTCGGCTTCAAGACGAACCGCTCCGGTCCGCCTTCGTCGGGGCCGCCGATGACCAGCTCCCGGAGGACGAACCCGAACGTGTACTCGTCGACGGCGAACAGGATCCGCCCGCCGAGCTCGTCGCCCAGCTCGGCGACCGCGCGCAACGACTGCTCGATGTGGCGGAGCCCGTTCAGCGTCAGATGGCTGTCCTCGCCCACTGTGCGAATCAGCCACGGATGACGCGCGAAGGTGTCGCGAGTGCGGTGCGCGATCTCGCTCATCGCAGCGCGCCAGCCGTCGGGGAACGGCTCGGGCACGAGCATCTCGGCGCTGATCGCGTCCGCCATCAGCTCGACCAGCTCGTCCTTGTCGGCGACGTGGTGGTAGAGCGTCATCGCGCCGACGCCGAGCTCGCGTGCGACGCGCCGCATCGAGACGGCCTCGATGCCCTCGCGGTCGGCGATCCCGATTGCCGACGTGACGATCTCGCTCTGTGTAAGCAGGCGGCGGCGACGCGGCGGCTGGCGCTCTCTCATCTCCGTACAGTGTACGCTATGGTACGGCGTACGCATACGTACAGCGTACGAAAGGGACACCAGATGGAAGCCGCAGTCTCCACCCACGAGCTGAGCAAGCGGTTCGGGCCCACCCTGGCCCTCGACCGGCTCGACCTGACGATCCACCCCGGCGAGGCGGTCGGCCTGCTCGGCCACAACGGCGCCGGCAAGACGACGGCAGTCCGGATCCTCGCCACCCTCCTGCGGCCAGACGGCGGCACGGCGACCGTCCTCGGCCACGACGTCGAGCGCGACCCGGGCCACGTCCGCGAGGTGATCTCCCTCGCCGGCCAGCAGGCGACGCTCGACGAGCACCTCACCGGCCGCGAGAACCTGATCTTGCTCGCGCGCCTCCAGCGCCTCGGCCGCGGGCCGGCGCGCTCCCGGGCAGACGAGCTGCTCGAGCGCTTCGACCTGTCCGCGGCGGCAAACCGCGTCGTGAGCACCTATTCGAGCGGCATGAGGCGCCGNNGGCCGACCGCCTCGCCGATCGCATCACGGTGCTCGCCAACGGGCGTACCGTCGCCGAAGGAACGCCGACGGAGCTGAAGGACCGCGTCGGCGACCGTCGCGTCGACCTCGTCGTGCCCGACGGGGACGGCCCCGTCGCTCTGAGCGCGCTCGCTGCAGCGGGCCTCGGCGCCGAGCTCGACGACCGCGACCGCCGCATCACGGTGCGCGCACCACACGGCGACACGGATCTCGAGCGCGTGCTGGGAGTGCTCCGGTCGGCACACGTATCCGTCGACGAGATTGCCCTCCGCCGCCCCACGCTCGACGACGCGTTCTTTGCGCTCGCCGGCGGTCGCGACGAGCTCGAGGAGGTGGCGTGATGCAGACCGTCGTGCCACGCGCCTTCACAGAGACCATGGCGCTCGCCGGGCGGAGCCTGCGCCACATTCCCCGCTCGCCCGAGAAGCTGATGGACGTGACGATCCAGCCCGTCATCTTCCTCTGCATCTTCGTCTTCGTCTTCGGCAGTGTGATCTCGATGCCGGGCGGCGGCAGCTACCGCGAGTTCCTCGTCGCGGGCATGTTCGCCCAGGCGATCCTCGGCCCGCTGATGGGGATCGCCGTCGGCGTAGCCGACGACATGCACACCGGAATCGTCGAGCGCCTGCGCGCCCTGCCGATCACCCGCTTCTCGCTGCTCGGCGGCCGCGCGGTCTCCGAGCTGGCACAGAGCGTGCTCATGCTCACCGTCCTGACCACCGTCGGCCTCGCGGTCGGCTGGCGGCCGCACGGCTCGGTCGGCGAGACGATCGGCGCCTACGCGCTGCTCCTCCTGTGGGCGTTCGCCGGCATCTGGATCGGCACCTTGCTCGGCCTCTTCGCCCGCGACGGCGAGACAGCGCAACAGGTCGGATTCACCGTGATGCTCCCGCTGATGTTCCTGTCGGCGATCTTCGTGCCGATCGGCCATCTCGCGACGCCGCTCCGGCAGTTCGCCGAGTGGAACCCGCTCACGTCCGCAGCGATGGCGACGCGCACGCTCTTCCACAACCCGTCGCCCTACGTCGGTGACGCCTGGCCGCTCCTGCACCCGGTGCTCGCGACGGTTCTGTGGTCCTGCACGCTGATCGGCGTCTTCGCGCCGATCGCGGTGTGGCGCTACCGGCGAGTGGCGCGCTAGGTTCCCCGCATGCCTGACGAAGCACGCCTTGAACAAGTCGGGAACGGCCTGGCACCGGTCACCGAGGGCTGGTTCGTGGTCAATGCCCGCGATGCGGCGTGGCTCCAACACGACGCCTTCGGCTTCCGCTGCCGGTTCGAGACCGACGGCCGCGTCGCCTCCGCGCGCGAGGGCCTGGAGCCACAGATGTTCGACCAGATCGGCTACACGCTCGCGGTGCTCGAGCCCGGCAAGCCGACCGGCATGTACCACGCCGAGGAGAGCCAGGAAGACTTCTTCGTCGTCTCCGGCGAGTGCCTCGCGATGGTCGAGGAGCAGGAGCGGCGCCTGAAGCAGTTCGACTTCCTGCACTGCCCGCCGGGTACGCGGCACATCTTCGTCGGCGTCGACGAGCCATGCGTGGTGCTGATGATCGGAAACCGCGTCGGGCACCGCGGCATCGTCTATCCGCGCTCAGACGTCGCACTCGCGCGCGGTGCGGGGGTCGAGCAGGAGACGAATCAGCCGCGCGAGGCGTACGCGCCCTTCGGGCACTGGCAGACCGGCGGAGCGAAACCCGAGCTTTAGTAGTTCGAGCCGTTGTCGGAGAGGTCGACCGGGCCGATGCCGGCGACGACCGACTCCTGCGAGCGCTCGTGCAGCCGCTCGCGGCCGCGGCGCACCGCGACGAGGAACTTGTCGAGGTTCGTCTCGAGCGTGGCGAGCATGCCGTCGGCCCAGTCCTCCATCTCGAGGCGCATCTCACGGGCAGAGCGCCGCGCCTCGTCGATGATCTCCTGTGCCTGCCGCTCGGCCAGCTTGACGATCTCGGTCTGCGACGCCTCGCGCACCGCCTGCTCGCGGGCCTCCTGGAGGAGCCGGTCCTGCTCGCGCTTGGCCTCGGCCAACATCTCCTGGCGCTCCTTGACGATCCACCGGGCCTGCTTGATCTCTTCCGGGATCGTGGCGCGCATCTGGTCGAGGATGTCGTAGATCTCCTCGCGGTCGATGCGCACCTGGTCGGTGAGCGGCACAGCCTTGGCGTTGTGCACCAAGTCGTCGAGCTTGTCGATCAAAACGAGGACATCCATGGGGTTCCAGTCTACTCGTGGTCGGACAACGGAGCGCCGCCGCGGCCGTTCGGGAACATCGCCTTCAGCCGCACGGCGACAGCCTTCGGCACCAGCTCTTCGACATTTCCGCCGAAGGAGGCAATCTCCTTCACACCGCTCGAGGAAACGAAGCTCACCTGGGCGCTCGCCATCACGTAGACGGTCTCGATGTCGGGAGCCAGGTGCCGGTTCAGCTGGTTCATCTGGAACTCCCACTCGAAGTCCGAGACGACCCGCAGGCCCTTGACGATCACCTTCGCGTCCCAGCGCCGGGCGAAGTCGACGACGAGCTCGCTGAAGACGGCCACCTCGACGTTGTCGACGATGCCCTCGAGGGCGTCTTTGACGAACTGGACGCGTTCGGGCACCTCGAACATGGGGGTCTTGTGATGCGGATTCCCCACCACGCCGACGACGACGCGGTCGAAGATCCGGGCCGCGCGCGTGATCACGTCGACGTGCCCGTTCGTCACGGGGTCGTAGGTGCCGGGGTAGATCGCGGTCAGCACGTCTCGTACAGGGTAAGCCGTGCGGAGCCGTACTTGCGGGAGGTGCGCACATCGAGGCCCGGCAGGTCGAGCGGATCGGCCCTGCCGGAGGTCTCGTAGACGAGGACGCCGTCGTCGGTCAGCAGACCGGCCAGGTGCTGCGCCAGCTTCGCGTGGTCGTAGTCGTAGGGCGGGTCGCAGAGCACGAGGTCGTAGCGGCGGCGCTCCCGCGAGAGGGCGCGGACGGCGTCCTGACAGAGGACGGTGCCACGCAGCTTGAGCTTGTCGAGGTTCGCATTGATCGTGCGGCACGCCTCTTTGTCGACCTCGACGAACGTTGCCGTCGCAGCGCCGCGCGAGAGCGCCTCGAGCCCGAGCGCCCCCGACCCCGCGAAGAGGTCGAGCACGTCGGCGCCGTCGACGGGGCCGATCAGGTTGAACGCGTTCTCGCGAACGCGGTCCGAGGTCGGACGCGTGTCGCGCCCGGCCGGCGCGACGATCCGGTGACCTCTATGCGAGCCCGCGATGATCCGCATCGCCGGACATTCTGTCGGCCTCGTCCTGCCAGGGGCCGTCTTCGCCGCGCAGCTCGGCGGCGATCTCGCGCGCCCGCTCGATCAGGTCGCGGTCGGGACGCAGCTTCGTGAACTGCAGGTCGCTCCACCCGGACTGCCGCGTGCCGAGCAGCTGGCCCTCGCGGCGCAGGTCGAGGTCGATCTCCGCGAGCTCGAACCCGTCATTCGTCTGGACGAGCGCCTGCAAGCGCCGGTCGGCGGTCTCGGTGAGCTCCTCCGCCGGGCGCGAGATGAGCAGGCAGTAGCTCTGATCGCCACCGCGACCGACGCGGCCGCGCAGCTGGTGCAGCTGGGCGAGCCCGAAGCGGTCGGCCTCCTGCACGATCATGATCGTCGCGTTCGCGACATCGACGCCCACCTCGATCACCGTCGTCGCGACGAGCACGTCGAGCTCGTGATTCTTGAACTGCCGCATCACCTCGCGGCGCTCGGCGGTCTTCAGCTTGCCGTGCAGGAGGCCCACGCGGTAGCCGCGCAGCTCGGCGCGCTGCAGCCGCTCGGCCTCCGCCTCGGCGGCGCGCGCCAGGCGCGTCTCCGACAGCTCGATCAACGGGCAGACGACATACGCCTGCCGGCCCGCATCCAGATGCACGCGCAGCCGCTTGTAGGCCTCGCTCGANNTCGACGCCGAACCGGTGCTGCTCGTCGACGACGGCCACCGCAAGATCGGCGAACTCGACGTCGCGTTGGATCAGCGCGTGCGTCCCGACCGCGATCTGCGCGACACCGTTCGCGATCTCGTCGCGGATCTTCTTCGCGCCGACCGAGCCCGTGAGCAGCACGCAGCGCACGCCGAGCTGCGCGCAGAGCGGCTCCAGCGTCAGGAAGTGCTGTTCGGCAAGCGTCTCGGTCGGTGCCATCAGCGCGCCCTGGCGGCTCGACTCGACCGCGCGCAGCAGCGCGTAGAGGGCAACCACGGTCTTGCCGGAGCCGACGTCGCCCTGTAGGAGGCGCTGCATCGGCGTCGTCTGCGCCAGGTCGAGGTCGATCTCGGTGATCGCGCGCTCCTGGTGCTCGGTCAGCTGGAACGGCAGCACGCCGCGGTAGCGCGCGATCAGCTCGCCGGGCAGCGAGAGCGACGGCGCGACCGCATCGGTGTCGCGCAGGCGCGCGACGATCAGCTGCAGCGTCACGAGCTCGTCCAGCGCGAGCCGCCGCCGGGCCTGTTCAGCCTGCTGCTCGTCGGCCGGGAAATGAATCGCTGCAAGCGCGTCCCGGCGCAGCGGCAGATCGCCCGAGAGCTCCACCGGCAGCGGATCGGGAAAGCTGCGCGCGTGCTGCGCGAGCGCCGCGCGCACGAGCTCGCGCAGCCGCGTCGAGGGGATCTGCTCGCTCGCCGGATAGACGGGCGCGTAGTCGGCCGTCCGCCGGGCCTCGCCGATGTCGTAGCTCTTCACGTCGAACCCGTAGCGGCCGAGCTTGCCGCGCAGGCGCACGCTCGTCCCCGCCGTCAGCTTCTCGGCGAGCCACGGCTGGTTGAAGAAGGAGGCGCTGACCTGGCCGCCGCTTTCATCGCGGACGGTCGCCGTGACAAGCGTTCGTCGCCCTCGCAGGGGCCGCGCGCGTGCGCTGACTATTCGACCCTCGATCGCGACTTCGCCGTCGGCAAGGCCGAGCTTCGCGATCGGAACCTGGTCGACCGCGCTCTCGTAGCGCCGAGGCGCATGGAAGAGCAGGTCGCGCACCGACTGGATGCCGAACGTGCGCAGGCGCTTCGCGAGCGTCGCGCCGACGCCGGGCAGTGTCATGACGTCGAGCGTGTCGAGTCGCTGCGGCGGAGCCCACCCGCGCGGCCGCGGCCAGTCGCGCTGGACCACACCTGTAAAACCCGCGTGCATTCGGGTCATTGTCGCCACTGAACCGGAGCATAGGACCCGGACCGGACGATGCGCCTCAGGCGCGGCGCACCGGGTAGCTCACGACCGCGTCGACGCCGCCGGTCGCGGCGGCTTGCAACTCGATCGTCCCGCCGTCCAACTCGACGAGCCGCTTGGCGATCGAGAGCCCGAGGCCCGAGCCCGGCGCCTTCGACGCGCGCCAGAAACGGTCGAACGCGCGCTCGCGCTGCTCCGCGTTGAGCCCGGCTCCTTCGTCGACCACGTGCAGCTCGCCGCCGTCCGCGGTCACTGTGATCGCCGACCCCGGCGGCGACGCGTCGAGTGCGTTCGAGAGGAGATTGTCGAGGACCTGCTCGACGCGACCCTCACCCGCGCGGATCAAGCCGCCGGTGCCCCGCCACTCGAGCTGCACGCCGCGCTCCTCGGCGAGCGCCGACCACAGCTCGACGCGACGTTCGACGACGTCACCGAGAGCCAGGTCGCCCGGGGCACCGCCCGACGCATCCGCGCGAGCCAGCTCGAGCAGCTCGTCGACCAGGCCGGCCAGTCGCTCGGCCTCGATCAGCGCCGCATCGGTCTCGCCGTTCTCCAGCCGCAGCCGCAACGCGGTCAACGGCGTCCGCAGCTCGTGCGACGCATCGGCGACGAACTGCTCCTGCGATCCGAGCAGCGCCGCAAGCTTGGCGGTCGCGCGATTGAACTCGCTCGCCAGGCTGCGCACGTCGGACGGGCCGTCGGTCTCGCTGGCGCGCGCCGAGAGCTCTCCCCCGCCGACGCGGGCGGCGACGCCCTCGAGCCGGCGCAGCGGCCGCGCGATCGAGCGCGCGAGCAAGAGCCCGATCAGCGCAGCCACTGCGAGCACAATCACCGCGACGGCGGCAAGCGCCAGCCGGTAGCGGCTGATGCGCCGGTCGAGCGCCGAGGTCGGATACGTGATGCGCACGGCGCCGAATACGCTCGCTCCCGCCGATTCGACCGGGATCGCGACGTAGAGAACGTGCGACTCATCCCCCGCCGAGCGGATGCCGCTGACCGTCTTGCCGTGCAGCGCCGCGACGATTTCGGCCTGGTTCGCGAACGCTCTGCTGCCGGCGGCGACCGGCCCACGTGAGTCGGCGATCGTGTGGCCGCCGATGTCGACGATCACGATCCGGCCGCCGGTCTGCGCCTGGTAGTTGCGAACGGTCCGCTCCAGCCCTGGAGAGTTGTCGCCGGACTGAAGCTGGTCCTCGGCGAGCGAAGCCGCGGCGAATGCGTCCCGCTCGACCTTCGAGGTCAGATCCTGCCGTTCGTTGCGTTGGTAGAGGATCAGAAGCGGCACCTCGAGCGCGATCAGCACCACGATCGTCAGCGCGAGGTAACTGGCGAGGAGGCGCCAGGTCACGTGGCCAGACGGAGGCCGACTCCGCGCACCGTCTCGATCAGCGCGGGATCTCCGAGTTTGCGGCGAAGCGCCGCAACGTGCACGTCGACGGTCTTCGAGGAGCCGTACCACGTCGTGTGCCAGACCTCGCGCAGGATGCGCTCGCGGTCGACGACGGCGCCGGCGTTCCGCGCCAGCACGGTCAGCAGGTCGAACTCCTTGCCCGTCAGCTGCACCTCTTTCCCGTCGACCATCGCACGATGGCCACGGAGATCGATGTTGATGCGACCGGCGTCGATCTCTTCACTCTCGTCGCGAGGCGCGGTGCTGCGGCGGGCGACAGCCCGGATGCGCGCGACGAGCTCCCGCAGCCCGAACGGCTTGACGACGTAGTCGTCCGCCCCGAGCTCCAGGCCGAGCACCCGGTCGACCTCTTCCCCGCGCGCAGAGACGACGATGATCGGCACGGTCGAGCGGGCCCGCAACTCGCGACAGACGGCGAGGCCGTCCATGTCGGGCAGGCGAAGATCGAGCAGGACGATGTCGGGCTCATCGGCCGCGAGCGCTTCGGCGCCGGTCGAGGCGCGCACGACGTCGAACCCCTCGCGGCGCAACCCGTCGGCCAGTGGGATCGCGATCGAGTCGTCGTCTTCTACGAGCAGGACGTTCATGCGCTCATCGTTGCATCGAAACTCGAAGCCGCCTCGGGAAGTTCACCGATTCTTTGCCGAGCTAGCCGGATTCCTCGTACCAGAAGAAGCCGACGGTTCCGGGGCCGGCGTGCGTGCCGACGACGGGCCCGAGCGGCGCCGCGATCTCGATCTCGGCGTGCGGGCGCACGTGCTCCACGAGCTCGCGTAGAGCGGCCAGGCGCTCGGGTGCGGCGGCGTGCGCGATGCCGACCTTCAGGTTGGGCGAGTCCGTCGAGGTGGACTCGAACAGCGCCCGGAACTCGGCGAACGCCTTCGCGTTGCCGCGCACGCGCTTGAGCGGGATCACCTCGCCATCGCGGATCGTGAGGATCGGCTTCACGTTCAGGAGGGTGCCGGCAAACGCGGCCGCGCGCCCGATGCGACCACCTCGCGCGAGGTACTCGAGCGTGTTGACGGTGAAGAGAAGCTGATGGTCGCGCTGGTAGCGCGCAACGAATGCGTCGATCTCCTCGTCGGTCGTCCCGCGCTCGAGACGGCGTTGCACGCCGATCGCGAGCAGCGCGAGTGACGCAGAGACAGTTCGCGAGTCGATCACGCGCACGGCATCCCCGCCGAGCATCTCCGCAGCGGACTGAGCGCTCGCGAACGTGCCGGAGAGCGTCGACGAGATCTGGATCGACAGGATCCGCTCGTAGCGCGACGCGAGCTCCTCGAAGGTCGCGAGGAAATCGCCGGGCGTCGGCTGCGACGTCGTCGGCAGCTCCGGATCGCTCTGCAGCCGCTCGTAGAAGCGGTCGGGCGCGATGTCGACGTAGTCCTTGAAGCTCTCGTCGCCGAAGCGCACGTAGAGCGGCACGATCCGGAAGTTCGGATACCGCTGCTGCGCGTCCGGAAAGTCGGCAGTCGAGTCGAGGACGACGGCGGTGTTGTCGGCAGTGAGGTTCACTGTCGGGCAGCCTCACAGACGATAGCCACGAGACGATCGAACTCCTCGTCCTTCGTGACGACGGCGACAGCTCCCGCGTGCTGCACTTCCGCGACCTCTTCGGCTGTCACCGACGCACTCAGGCAGACGACGCGAGTCGTCGGGTCGGCCTCGAGCACCAAGCGCGTCGCCTCCGCCCCGTTCAGGCCCGGCATGCGGTAGTCCATGAGCACGACGTCCGGCCGCAGCTCGCGCACGACGGACGGCGCCTCGTCACCCGTCGCAACGCTCGCGACGACCTCGATCTCGTCGCGCAGCCCGAACAAGAGCTCGAGCGTCTCGCGAAACGTGTCGTTGTCCTCCACGAGGAGGACCCGCACCGGCGTCATTCGGCAGCCAGCAGGAGCGGGTAGTGCGGCTGGCCTCCCTGGTGCACGTCGAGCTCGAGCTCGGGGTGCTCGGCCTGGATCCTCGACAGCAGCCCGTCGAGCGACGGCGGGCTTTCGCCCGTCAGGAGCGTCAGCACGCCGCGGGGCTCGCGGAGCAACTGCTCGAGCACGGCCTGCGCGACCTCGTCGAAGGTCTCGCCGCCGGCGACCGGCTCGCCGTCGGCCAGGCCGAGCCACTTGCCCTTCTGCACGGCCACGCCGTTCAGCTGGACGTCGCGGGACGCGATGGTGACTGCGCCGGTCGCGACGCCGTCGGCCGCCTCGAGCATCTCCGCCACATTCTCCTTCGCGCCGCGCGACGCGTCGAACGCGACGAGCGCAGCCAGGCCGGCCTGGAGCGACCGGGTGGGAATCACCCGCGCAACCTTCGACGCGTTCTCGGCCGCCTGCTCGGCGGCGAGGATCACGTTGCTGTTGTTCGGCAGCACGATCACCTCGTCGGCCGGAGCGCGCTCGATCGCGGCAACGAGGTCCGCGGTCGACGGGTTCATGGTGCGGCCGCCGTCGACGACGATCGCGCCGAAGCTCTCGAACAGCGCGCGGTTGCCGACGCCGGACGAGACAGCGACTGCGGCGCAGCCTGCTCGATCGTTCGGGACGGAATGCAGCAGGCGTTCCTCACGCTGTTGCGTCTGCGCGTGCATGTTGGCGATCTCGACTCCGCCGATCGCACCGCGCGCGATCCCGAGCGACAGCGCGCGGCCCGGGTCGTCGGTGTGCACGTGCACCTTGAGCGCGCTGCTGTCGCCGACCACGAGCAGCGAGTCGCCGAACTGCTCGAGCTCGGACTCGAGGTCGTCGGCGTCGAGATTGTCGCCTTCGACGACGAACACGGTGCAGTACCGGTAGCGCGAGAGCTCCCGGTGGATCGCCTCGAGCCCGAACTCCTCTTCGAGCTCCGGCGGGGGCGGCAGCACCTCGCCGGTGATCGCAGCATGGATGCCGCGGATGATCTCGACGAGCCCGGCGGCGCCCGCATCGACGACACCCGCCTCCTTGAGCACGGGCAGCATGTCGCGCGTCTGCGCGACCGTGTCGTCGCCGCGCGCGATGATCCCGGCGAGGTCAGCGCCGTGCTCGGCCGCGTCCGCCATCGAGCGGATCGCCGTCAGCATCGTCCCCTCGACCGGCTTCTTCACCGCCCGGTACGCCGCGTCGCTCGCAGAGCGGAACGCGCGCGCGAGGTCGTCGCTCTCCGCGAACGACTCGGTCGC
>PLDP01000051.1 GCA_003136795.1 Actinomycetota bacterium | reverse complement strand
TGGCGGTCGAGCTCGGCGCGCGCTCGGTCGACCATCTCGAGGCGACGGGCGACGCCGGCGTGCGGCTGCTGGCCGAGAGCGACGTCGTCGGCGTGCTCCTGCCCGCGAGCGCACTTTTCCTCGACCGGCCGATGCCGCCGGCTCGCGCGCTGGCCGACGCGGGCGCGCCGCTCGCGCTCGCCACCGACTTCAACCCGGGGAGCGCGTTCACGACGAGCTTGCCGCTCATCTGCTCGCTGGCCTGCACGCAGCTTCATCTGAGCCCGGAGGAGGCGCTGACCGCCGTCACCGCCAACGCGGCGCACGTGCTCGGGCTGGCCGGCGATCGAGGCCGAATCGCGCCGGGGCTGCGAGCCGATCTGACGCTGCTCGACGCGCCCGACTGGCGGTATCTCGCCTACCACCTCGCGGGGGACGTCGTCGCGGCCGTCGTGCGCGGCGGCTCGCTCGCCTGGCGCGGCTAACCTGCGGCATGCCCACGCGCAAGCAGCGGCGCCGCCGCAGCAAGGACTTCCGGCACGACGTCCGCGTCTTCGAGGTCGACGCGGAGGGGAACGAGGTCCCGATCGCCGAGCTGCGCACGCGCGACGACAAGCCGAAGGCGGCGGCCGCGAAGGGCACGAAGGGCAAGCAGACAAAGCAGGCGCGCGACAAGCGGGGGCGCGTCGTGCGCCCGGTGCCGCCGCCGTCCTGGGAGCGGGCGTTCAAGCGCGGCGGTGCAATGGGCGGGCTGATGCTCGTCGCCTTCCTCTTCCTGTTCAAGAACGCGACGCTCGAGCTGCGCATCGCGTGGGGCGTCTTCTATGCGCTCGCCTTCATCCCGTTGACCTACTGGATCGATCGCACCACGCACCGCACCTATGTGCGCCGCGTCGCCAAGCAGGCCGAGAAGAAGAGCTAGCTGCCGCCGCCGCGGTAGTGGCCCTCGCCGGGCCACGGCGCGAGCAGCAGGAGCACGCGCGCACCACCGTCGCTTCGCAAGGCATGCCGCTCGTCGGGCTCGAAACGTACGAGCGTCCCGCGGCCGCCGGTGACCGTCTCGCCGTCTGCGCTGACCTCGACCTCGCCGTCGAGCACGATGATCCACGCGTTCTCTTTCACCTGATGCTCGCCGAGCGACTGGCCGGGGCTGAGCACGATGAGGACGGCGCGCGCACCGTCGTCCGAATGGAGCACGATCGGGTCGCGCGTCCCCTCGGGGGCATCGACGTCGAGCAGGTCCCAGCGCTGCACCAAAAGGAACGTATCCGCACCCGGATACACTCAAACGCTCGCCATGCCGCTCGTTGTCGACAGCTTCGTCATGGGGCCCTTCCAATCGAACTGCTACGTCGTTCGGAGCGAACGCGACTCCGCCGAGGCGGCGATCGTCGATCCGGGTGCCGACCCGACCGAGCTGCGGCTCGAGCTGACACGCATGGGCACCAGCGCGGGCGGCATCCTCGTCACGCACACCGACATCGATCATGTCGCCGGTGTCGCGGCGCTCGCGGACGCCAGCGGCGCAGAGGTGTGGGTGCCGGCCGGCGAGGTCGAGGCCTTGCGCACGGGGGAGACGCGCGGTGGGATGCGCGTCGCGCCGCACGACCCGGCGCATACCGTCACCGGGGGCGACGAGATCACGGTTGCCGGCATCGTGTTCGAGGTGGTCGACATCCCCGGCCATTCCGCGGGGCATGTCGGGTTCCACTCGGACGGCGAGCTCTTCTCCGGCGACCTGCTCTTCGCGGGCTCGGTCGGTCGCGTCGATCTGCCCGGTGGCGATTGGGAGGTCTTCCTCGACTCGGTGCGCGCGCTCCTCGACCGGTTCCCAGCGGAGACGGTCATCCATCCCGGGCACGGGCCTGCGACGACGCTCGGCCGCGAGCTCGAGACGAATCCGTTCCTGCGCGAGCTGCGGCAGTGACAGAGAAGTTCCAGGCGCCACGCGGGACGCACGACGTCCTGCCGAACGACGCAGCGTGGTGGCACCTCGTGCGCACGATGGAAGAGGTGACCGCGCTCTACGGGTGGCGGCGCATCCAGACACCGGGCTTCGAGGACACGGGGCTCTTCGCGCGCACTGCCGGCGAGGCCTCCGACGTCGTGCACAAGGAGATGTACAACTTCGCGGACCGCAGCGACCGTCCGCTGACGCTCCGGCCCGAGGGCACCGCGCCGATCTGTCGCGCCTACGTCGAGCACGGCATGCATCGCGAGCCGCAGCCCGTGAAGGCGTACACGATCGCGCCGATGTATCGCTACGGCGCGCCGGGGCGCGGCCGCTACCGCGAGCACTACCAGCTCTCGGTCGAGGCGATCGGCTCGGAGGACCCTGCGATCGACGCGGAGATCATCCAGCTCTACCACGAGCTGTTGCGCCGGCTCGGAGTCACGAAGTGGGAGCTGCGCCTGAACTCGATCGGCGACGCCAACTGCCGCCCGCAGTACGTCGAGCGCCTGAATGCCTGGCTCGACGAGCACGCCGGTGCGCTCGACGACGACGCACGGCACAAACGCGAGACCAGCCCGTTGCAGGTGTTCGATGTCAAGACGCCTTCGGTGCGCGCAGCGCTGGAAGGCGCGCCGAAGATCGGCGAGTCACTCTGCGACGACTGCCGCGCGCACTTCGACGCGGTGCGCAGCCGGCTCGACCTCTACGGCGTCCCGTACGTGCTCGACCCGACCCTCGTGCGCGGGCTCGACTACTACTCGCGCACGACGTTCGAGTTCCTCGGGCCGGACGAGAACGCGAACTCGACGATCTGCGGCGGCGGCCGCTACGACGGGCTCGTCGAGCAGATCGGCGGGCCGCCGACGCCCGGCATCGGGTTCGGCGCCGGCGTCGAGCGGCTGCTGCTCGCGCTGGAGAACGAGGGCATCACGGCGAAGCAGCCCGGCGTCGAAGTGTTCTTCGTCGTCGACGACCCGGCAGCGCGCGACGCTGCGCTGCAGGCCCTGGCCGAGTTGCGCCGCGCCGGCGTCTCCGCCGACACCGACTACGCCGGCCGNNAGCGCGACGGGCGCGACGAGCAGGTGGTCGCTCTCGGCGAGGTCGTCGCTACGCTCACGGCGTGAGCTGGCGCGACCTCTACTGCGGCGAACTCCGGCGTGACCACATCGGCAAGCGGGTCACCGTCGCCGGCTGGGCGGACACGCGCCGCGACCACGGCGGCCTCGTCTTCGTCGACCTGCGCGACCACACCGGCAAGCTTCAGCTCGTCGTCAATCCCGAGCGCGCCGCGGAGGCGGCGCAGTTCGCGCGCGAGATCCGCAACGAGTTCGTGCTGCAGGCCGAGGGCGAGGTCGTCGCGCGCGCGCCCGAGGCGGCCAACCCGAACCTGCCGACCGGCGAGGTCGAGATCCAGGTCGACCGCCTGACGATCCTCTCGCGCTCGACGCCGCTGCCGTTCCAGCTCGACGAGGAGAACGTCGACGAGACGTTGCGGATCAAGTACCGCTGGCTCGACATGCGCCGCGACCGGATGCAGCGCAACTTCCGACTCCAGCACACCGTGATCGCCGCAATGCGCCGCGCCATGGACGCGCAGAACTTCATCGACGTGTGGACGCCGAGCATGACGCGCGGCACCCCCGAGGGTGCCCGCGACTTCCTCGTGCCCGTCCGCCTGCAGCCCGGCAAGTTCTTCGCGCTGGCGCAGTCGCCGCAGATCTTCAAGCAGCTCTGCATGATTGGCGGGATCGACCGCTACTACCAGATCGCCACCTGCTGGCGCGATGAGGACCTCCGCGCCGACCGGCAGTTCGAGTTCCGCCAGCTCGATCTCGAAATGGCGTTCGTCGAGCGCGAGGACGTGCTCGACGTGATGGAGCGAGCGGTCGTCGCGTCGTTCGACGCACTCGGGCGCGAGGCGCCGCCGCGTCCGTTCCCACGGATCGCCTTCGACGAGGTGATGCAGCGCTACGGATCCGACAAGCCCGACCTCCGCTTCGACCTGCAGATCCAGGATGCGACCGCGGTGACCCGCGAGTCCGAGTTCGGCGTGTTCAAGAACGCCGACGCCGTCCGCTACCTCGTTGCGCCGAAGGCGTTCTCGCGCGCCGAGATCCAGCGCCTCGAGGACCTGGCCAAGGAGTGGGGCGCAAAGGGCCTCGCCACCATCGTCGTGGACGAGAGCGGCGAGGTGCGCTCGCCGATCGCCAAGTTCCTTTCTCCTGCCGAGCTGGCGGCGTTCGAGGCACCGCCCGGATCGACGGTGCTCTTCGGCGCCGGCACCGACTCGGCCGTTTTGCGCGTCCTCGGTCTGCTTCGGCTCCACCTCGGGCGCGAGCTGGAGCTGATCGACCCGAAGCTCGACGTCTTCCACTGGGTGCTCGACTTCCCGCTCTTCGAGGAGGACGAGGAGACCGGCGCCTGGACGTTCATGCATCACGCGTTCACCGCGCCGGTGGCCGGGGCGGAGGTCTGGGACGAGTCGAATCCGCTCGGGGTGCGCGGGCAGCACTACGACCTGATCTGGAACGGCACGGAGCTCGGCTCCGGCTCGATCCGCATCCACGACGTCGAGCTGCAGGAGCGTGTCTTCCGCACGATCGGCCTGACCGAGGCGGAGGCGCAGTCGAAGTTCGGCTATCTGCTCGAGGCGCTCGCGATGGGCGCGCCGCCGCACGGAGGCTTCGCGATGGGGATCGAGCGCTTCGTGGCGCTGATGGCCGGCGAGCCGGATATCCGCCAGGTGCTGGCCTTTCCGAAGATCTCGAGCGGCTTGGATCCGCTCACCGGCGCCCCGACGCCGATGCCGGACGAGGTGCTGCGAGAGCTCGGAATCCGGGCTCTGCCGCAGGAAGACTCAAGCCCGGACTGAACTACCGCCGATAGAGAAGGCATACTTCCCGTATCCGGCAATGCCGGAGACGAACTTCTGCCATGACCAATCCCTCCGCCCAGTCGTCACCGCTCACCTCGCTGCCCCGGCTCGAGGACCTGCCGCAGACCGACGAAGGCACGTTCGAGCCCGAAGGCGTCCGTGAGGCGTTCGACTCGTTCCGCCGCCATGCGCTGCAGTTGCAGGCGCAGCTGCGCGTGCTGCAGGCGGCCGGCAAGTCGACCAACGTCGATCCGACCGGTCACGCGGTGCGCATGGACGCGCTGCACCTGATCCGCGCTGCCGCCGAGTTCGCCGACGCGCTCGAGCGCGACGCGCAGAACGCGTCTGCCGCACAGATCCAGCGGACCGAGACCGAGGTGACGCGCAGGCAGCGCGAGCTGCAGGACCGCGAGCGGGGGGTCGAGCGCTACCGCGAGGAGAGCGAGCGCCAGCGCAACGAGGTCGTCAACGCCGCCAAGAACGAGGCCCGCGAGCTGCTCGCCAACGCGAACCGCGACGCGACCACCGAGCTGCGCGAAGCCGAGGCCAAGGGCGCCCGGCTGCTCGAGCAGTCTCGCCACCAGGCAACCGAGGTCACGAACGCGACCCGCGCCGAGGTCGAGCAGACCCTCGAATGGGCCCGCGCCCAGGCCGGCGTCATCCTTGCCCGCGCCCAGCAGGGCGCCGAGCAGCTGCTGACCGCCGCGGGCCTCGGCCCGGAGGCGCTCGCAGAGGTTTCCGAGGCGATCCTCAACGCGGCGCGCGCCTCTGCGGAGGCAAGCCGCAGCCGTGGCGGCCCCGCTGCACCTGTACCCGCAGCTCCCGCGCCCGAGCCGCCGCGCATCGCCGCCGCACCGGAGCCGGAGCCCGCGCCGTCGGAAGCACAGCCGTCCGCGCAGGCCGAGCCAGAGCAGGAGGACGAGCACGAGGACGACGAGCCCGCGCCTCCGCCGCTCAGCCCGCCGCCGGTTTCCGGCCCGCCGACCTCGCCTGCACCGGAGCAGGGCGAGGACGCCTCCTAGTCGAAGAGAGGCTCGATGCCCGATCGTCGCGGCTCGCGGTTCATCCTCGAGGTGCTCTTTCTCCTCGGACTGGCCGTTGCCCTCACGCTGGCGCAGCTCGGGCCGTTCGCGATCGCCGGCGTCATGCTGCTCGGCTGGCTGATCGTCGCGGCGCTCGAATGGGCCGCCTGGCGCGGTGAGCCGCACTACGGCAGCGGGCTGCCGCCGCGCTACTACGTGCCGACCGTCAGCCTGCCGCCGGCTCAGCCGCTCGAGCAGGTTCACGTCGGCTATCCGGAGGCCCACCGCGACGAGGCGCCGACGTGGATCGCCTCGGCGGCGCTGCGCGCAGAGGTGCTCGGCGAATGGCCCCATGCGGCGCCCGCGCACGAAGCCGACGAAGACGAGGGCGATGTCGATCCGTGGACGATCGTTGCGCTCCCGGGGGCGCCGCTCGACGAGCTCGAACCGGAGTCGGAACCGGAGCCCGAGCCGGAGCCGGAGCCGGAGCNNGCGAGGCGCCGCTCGCCGTCGAGGTCCCGGCACGCCCGGATGGCGTTCGGGCGCTCCCCGGCCGGTCAAACAGTCAGGATTAGCGCGTGAGCTACTTCAGTCGCCCCGGACCTCGGTTCGTCGTTGAGGCCGTCCTGATCGTCCTGACGGCGGTCGTGAGCGGCCTGCTGCATCTCGGCTGGTTTGAGATTGCCGCCTCGGTCTTCTTCGTGTGGTTGATCGCGGCAATCGTCGAGTACTCGCTCTCGCATCGGCGAAGCGATGCGCGCCAGGCCGCCGC
>PLDP01000226.1 GCA_003136795.1 Actinomycetota bacterium | reverse complement strand
CCGCTGCGTCTACTGCATGCCGAAGGAGGTCTACGGCCGAGACCATGCGTTCCTCGAGCGGCGTGAGCTCTTGAGCTTCGAGGAGATCACGCGGGTCGCTCGGGTCTTCGTCGCGAACGGTGTGCAGAAGATCCGCATCACGGGTGGCGAGCCGCTCGTGCGGCGCGACCTCGAGCGTCTCGTCGCTCAGCTCGCCGAGCTCGACGCCGACCTGACGCTGACGACGAACGGCTCGTTGTTGCCGCAGAAGGCGCAGCTGCTCGCCGACGCGGGCCTGCGGCGGATCACCGTGAGCCTCGACTCGCTCGACGATGTGCAGTTCCGCGCCCTGAACGACGTCGACTTCCCCGTCGACCGCGTGCTCGAGGGCATCGAGGCGGCCCACGCCGCCGGGCTACCGGTGAAGGTGAACGCGGTGATCAAGCGCGGCGCGAACGAAAACCAGGTCGTTCCGATGGCCGCGTTCTTCCGCGAGCGCGGGCACACGNNGACGCGGGCTACCGGGGCGAGGTCGCGAGGCGCTGGCGCTACAAGGACGGCCGGGGCGAGGTCGGCGTGATCGCCTCGGTCACGCAGCCGTTCTGCGGCGACTGCACGCGGGCGCGCCTGTCGGCGGAAGGGAAGCTCTTCACCTGCCTCTTCGCCGTCCGCGGCCACGACCTGCGAGCGCTCGTTCGGGGCGGCGCCTCGGATGAGGAGCTCGAAACGGCGCTCCACGGCGTCTGGAAAACTCGCAAAGACCGCTATTCCGAGCTGCGCTCGAACGCCACGGAATCTTTGCCAAAGGTGGAGATGAGCTACATCGGGGGATAGCGCCACCCCCCGGGGCTGCGGCTAGAATCCGAGGTGGGTGTCCACCATGGTCGCAGCAGGGCGGCGGCATTTGCCGCATGGTTGGGCGGACCTTGGTCGCCAGCTGGCGATCTGGTTCGGCTTCGCCGTGCTCTATCAGCTGGCACGCGGGTTCGCCGACCGCAACCCGGCCAAGGCGTTCGCCAACGGCTACCACGTCGTTCACCTGGAGACGCGTGTCGCGAGCCGGCTCTACGAGCTGACCTTCCAGAACTTCGTCGACCAGCGGCACCTGCTGGAGACCGCCGTCTCCTGGACGTATTGGCTCTCGGAGTTCGTCGTCCTCGGCCTCGCCGTGCTCTGGGTCTACGTGCGGCGCCACGAGCAGTTCGTCGGCTTCCGGAACTCGATCCTGCTCGCGAACGTGGTCGGGCTCTTCGGCTACATCTTCGTGCCGACCGCCCCGCCGCGCCTGCTCGGCGTCGGCTTCGTCGACACGCACCGCNNTCACCGTCTGCCGCAGCCCGTGGGCGAAGGCGATCTGGGCACTGTGGCCGGCGTGGGTCTGCTTCGTCGTGATGGCCACGGGCAACCATTTCTGGCTCGACTGCCTCGCCGGCATCGGAGTCGCGATCCTGGCGATGACCGCGGTGTACAACGGGCGGATCCGCCGCACGTTTGCCGCTCGTCGGACGTAACCGACCGCCTGCCGACGCGGACGAGGGCCCCGGCAGAGACGGTGGTACGGTCAAGTCCGTGACGAGAGCGGCTGCGATCAAGCACGGCTACACGTCCGGTGCGCGCACGCTCGCCTCGCGATCGGTCACCGGTCTCACCCGCACGCGAGTCACCCCGAACGCGCTGACGACGAGCGGCGTCCTGCTGTGCGTCGCGGCGTCGGTCCTCGTGCTCTTCGAGGGCCGCAACGAGCTCCTCTTCTACTGGCTCGCCGCCGCCGTCTTCGTCGCGGGCTCGCTGCTCGACATCCTCGACGGCGCGCTCGCCCGCGCGGGCGGCAAGACGACGCCGTTCGGCGCATTCCTCGACTCCACGACCGACCGGGTCAGCGAAGGCTTCATGCTGACGGCGATCGCCTACATCCTGGCATCGCACCACCGGCCCGTCTTCGCCGCCGTCGCGATGGCAGCGATCGCGGGGTCGTTCCTCGTTTCGTACACGCGCGCGAAGGCCGAGGCAATCGGCCTGCGCGGCGACGTCGGCATCGGCTCGCGCGCAGAGCGCGTGGTCGTGATCACCGCCGGTCTCGTTCTCGCACCGTGGGGCGTGCTTCCATGGTCGCTCGTGCTCCTCGCCTGCACGGCCTGGATCACGGTCTGCCAGCGCGTCCTGCACGTCCGCAAGCAACTGATGGAGGCATCCAGTGAGTGAATCGAACAACGGTCGCGGACGGCAGCAGGACAAGGTCCGCGTCGCGATCATCGGAGTCGGCAACTGCGCGAACTCGTTCATGCAGGGCCTGACCTATTACAAGGACGCAAAGCCGGAGGAATTCGTCCCCGGCCTGATGCACGTCGACCTCGGCGGGTACCACATCCGCGACATCGAAGTCGTCGCCGCGTTCGACGTCGTCAAGGGCAAGGTCGGTGTCGACATCGCCGAGGCGATGTGGGCGCACCCGAACGACACGATCAAGTTCGCCGAGGTGGCCGCGACGGGCATCAAGGTCAACCGCGGGATGACGCTCGACGGCATCGGCAAGTACCTCTCGGAGGTCGTCGAGAAGGACCCGAGCCCCACCGACGACATCGTCGGGATCCTCAAGGAGCGCCAGGTCGACGTCGTCGTCAACTACCTCCCGGTCGGCTCGGAAGACGCCGTCCGCTGGTACGCGGAGCAGATCATGGCCGC
This sequence comes from Actinomycetota bacterium, assembly GCA_003136795.1. GTDB lineage: Bacteria > Actinomycetota > Thermoleophilia > Gaiellales > Gaiellaceae > PALSA-600. The sequence continues at coordinate 1,411 of PLDP01000226.1, read as the reverse complement.
GGGCTGCGCAATGGTGAACTGCATGCCGGTGTTCATCGCACGCGAGGACTACTGGAACAAGCGCTTCCAGGAGGCCGGCGTGCCGGTGATCGGCGACGACATCAAGTCGCAGGTCGGCGCCACGATCACGCACCGCGTCCTCACCTCGCTCTTCCGCGAGCGTGGCGTGCACCTCGACAAGACGATGCAGCTGAACGTCGGTGGCAACTCGGACTTTCTCAACATGCTCGAGCGCGATCGCCTCGAGTCGAAGAAGATCTCGAAGACGAACGCCGTCACGTCGATGCTCGACTACGACATGGGCGCGAAGAACGTGCACGTCGGCCCGTCCGACTACGTGCCGTGGCTGACCGACCGCAAGTGGGCGTACATCCGCCTCGAGGGGTCGGCCTTCGGCGACGTGCCGCTGAACGTCGAACTGAAGCTCGAGGTGTGGGACTCGCCGAACTCGGCCGGCATCGTGATCGACGCCGTCCGCCTCGCGAAGCTCGCGCTGAACAACGGCATCACGGGCTCGCTCGAAGGGCCGAGCTCCTACCTGATGAAGTCGCCTCCGCGGCAGATCCAGGACGACGACGCCGCAGAGCTCGTCGAGGAGTTCATCGAGCGCAACCGCCGCGAGATCGCGGCGCCGGCTCCCGCGCAGGTCTAAAGACCAGGCCGCATCGTCCCCGGGCTAACCTGGGGACGATGCGTATCTGCCTGGTGACGCCGTTTGCGTGGTCGCAGCCCCACGACGTGAACGACCACGTCGCGGGTGTCGCGGCCGCCCTCCGGTCGTTTGGGCACGAGGTGACCGTGCTCGCGCCCTCCACCCGCGCGGCCGACCTGCTCGCCGGCCGCCGGGCCCTGCTGCGCGGCGAGCCTGCCGAGGTGATCGCGCTCGGACCGGCCGTCCCAGTGTCGCGCCGGTCGCAGCTCGGCGTGCCGGTGGGCGTACAGGCGAACCTCCGCCAGGCGCTCACGCAAGGGAGATACGACGTGGTCCACGGCTTCGACCCGGGCCTCCCGTCCCTGTCCTACCTGGCGCTGCGCGACACCGATGCGCTCGCCGTCGCCACGTTCGCCTCGGCGGACCGGCTCGGCTATCCGCCGGCCCGCTCGCAGCGCGAGAAGCTGCTGGCGCGCCTCGACGCGCNNGTGCACGAACTGCGCGCGCTTCCCGGCTGGGACGTCGTGCTGCTGCGCACCCGCTCGCTGATCGGGCGCCCCGCGATCCCGCGCGACCTTGCGCGCCGTGTTCGCACGCGCACCGAGCGCGATGCAGCGAGCCGCGCGGCGATCCTCAACACGGCCTCGATCTTCGTGCCCGGTGTGGAAGGCCTCCGGCGCGTGACGCTCGAGGCCGCGGCCGCCGGCTGCGCGATCGCGCGGCCGCGCGGGATCGAGGCGCAGCCTGAGCTCGCGGCGG
>PLDP01000203.1 GCA_003136795.1 Actinomycetota bacterium | reverse complement strand
GCGCGCTCGGTGGAAGCGCGCTCGCGTCGACTCCAATGAACCGCACGCCGAGGAACGGCAGTCCGAGCGCGATCAGCGCCGCCGCCGACGCGAGCGCGATCGGCAACGGGTGGCGCATCACCCAGTGAGCGAACCGGTACCACCCCCCGTGCTCGTCCGGGCGCGCAGCACGCTCGGCGGCGCGTTGCCAGCGAGCGGGAGCGAGCGCGTTCACGTTCGGGCCGAGGAGTGCGAACAACGCCGGCAGCACGGTCAGCGCCACGAGACCGGCGAGCGGCGCGACCATCAGCCCGCCGATCGCCATCGAGCGCAGGAAGCCGAGCGGGAATGCAAGCAGCGAGCCGAACGCGGCGGCGACGGTGATCGCGCTGAACGCAACCGTCCGGCCGGCGGTCTCGAGCGTCGTCCGCAACGCGCCGAGGCCCGGGCCTTGGCGCACGAGCTCCTCGCGGTAGCGCGAGAGGAGCAGCAGGCTGTAGTCGATCGCGAGGCCGAGGCCGGCTCCGGTGACGAGGTTGAGCGCGAACACGGAGATCGGCCGCACCTCGTTCGCCGCGCGGAGTAGCGCCAGCGTGGTCACGATCGAAAGGCCGCCCGCAAGCAGCGGGAGCACCGCAGCCACAACACCACGGAAGACCCAGAGCGCGAGCAGGAAGAGCAGCGGGAAGGCGATCAGCTCGGCGCGAAAGAGATCGTGCTCGGACTGCGCCTGCACCTCCTCGTTTGCGACCGCCGTCCCGCCAACCTGCCCCGGCAGCGTGTCGGCGAGCCGCCGCGCGACGTCGGGGTGCTCGCCCGTTCCCGCACGGAACGACGCGGTGACGAGCACGAAGCGCCCGTCGGGCGAGACCGCCGCCCGCGGCTGGACGACGGCGATCGACGGCTCGCGCCGCAACCGCGCCGCCGCGACCGCGGCCTGCGCGGGACGCGCCACGACGAGCACCGACGGGCCGGGAACGATCCCCGCCGCGCTCGAGAGCAGCTGCAGCGTCCGGAAGCTCTCCGACGACGGATCCTGGAAGTCGTCGTCGCTCGAGCTGAGATGCGTCACCGCCGACGTGCCGAAGACGGCGGCAACCGCAGCGACCGCGACGGCCAGCGCGAGGATCGTGCGGGGACGGCGTGCGGTGAGGTCGGCGAGTGCGCAAAACATCGCAGCGCAGCCTAGGCACAATGCATGGACATGGAACTGCTCGACCTCTTCCCCGACACCGCGTCCGTCTCCGGCGGCGAGCTCGTCCTCGGCGGCGCCCGGGCGACCGACCTGGCGCGCGAGTTCGGCACGCCGCTCGTCGTCTACGACGAGCAGACGCTGCGCAGCCAGGCGCGCGCCTACGTCGACGCGGCCCCCGGCGCGCTCGTCGCATATGGCACGAAGGCGTTCCCGTCGGTCGCCGTGCTGAAGCTCTTCCTCGAGGAGGGACTCGGCGCCGACGTCTCCACCACCGGCGAGCTCGAGTTCGCGCTGCGCGCCGGCGTGCCCGGCGAGCGGCTCGTCATCCACGGCAACAACAAGGAGGACGAGCTGCTGCGGCGGTCGATCGAGCTGGGCGCGCTGATCGTGCTCGACTCCATCGACGAGCTCGAGCGCGCGCAGGCCGCCGGCGGCACGCGGTTCCTCGTCCGCGTCACGCCCGGCATCGAGGCAGACACGCACGAGGCGATCAAGACCGCGCACCACGGGTCGAAGTTCGGGCTGCCTCCCGAGGATGCGGTCGAGGCGGTCCGGCGGGCGCCGGAGGCGGAGGGCCTGCACGTCCACGTCGGCTCGCAGCTGATGCATTTCGGTGCGGCGCTGATGACCGTCGACTGGATTGCCCAGTTCTCGGCTCGCCTCCGCGCCGAGCTCGACTGGACGCCGCGCGTGATCGACCTCGGGGGCGGGCTCGGCGCCCGGCACGTGCTCGAGGAGCCGTCGTTCACGATCGGCGAGTTCGTGGGCGGGCTCGTCGGCGAGCTGCAGCGCTCGTTCCACCTCCTCGGCCTGCCGCCCACGCAGCTCGTGCTCGAGCCCGGCCGTTCGCTGGTGTCGCGCGCAGGCGTCACGCTCTACACGGTCGGCAACGTCAAGCGCGCGAGCACCGCGACGACGTACGTGACGGTCGACGGTGGCATGTCCGACAATCCGCGGCCCGCGATGTACAACGCGCGCTACACGGCGCTGCTCGCACATCGTGCCGACGCGGAGCCGGCCGAGGCCTACACGGTCGCCGGCAAGCATTGCGAGTCGGGCGACGTGCTGATCGAGCGCGTCGAGCTGCCCGCGCCGCAACGCGGCGACGTGCTCGCGGTGCCCGTGACCGGCGCCTACACGCTTGCGATGTCGTCGACCTACAACGCGGTGCCGCGCCCGGCTGCCGTGCTCGTCGCCGACGGGAAGGCGCGCGTGATCCGGCGGCGCGAGACGGTCGCCGACCTGCTCGCGCTAGAAGGTCCTGTAGGAAGCGCGTGACAGGAACAGGCCGTGGCCTGCACGGTTGGTGCAGGTCAGCCCTGTGACGCGCGACGTGCACGTGTAGGGACCGTGCCGCCAGGTTCTGCCGTAGGCGAGCGTCACGTAGTGCACCGGCCCCATCACGAGGACGCCGCCGCTGCAGGTGATCCCGCCCTTGCCTTTCGGCGTCAGCTCGAAGCCGTGCCAGTCGAGCCCNNGGCGTCGCGGCGCAGGTGATGTTGTGCGTCGGCGTGCGGACGCCCGGCGTCGGCGCGGCGACTGCCAGCCCCGCGAGCGCGACGGCAAAAGCTTTCACGCGCCGACCTTACATCCGCGCGCGGAGCGCCAGCACGTTCGCGACGAACGGCTTCGTGACGACGTAGAGGCCGTGCTCGCGCACGGCGAGCTCGCCCTGGTACCAGCCGGCGAGCGCGAGCCGGTCGTCGCCGTGGAACACCTGGAGCAGGTGCCGTAGGTAGAGGACGCCGACTTCGATGTCACCGTCGACGGTGTTCGCGATCGGGCGCCCCGCGAGCACGTTCTCGACGTACTGCCGCGTCGCGGGCAGCGTCTGCAGGACGCCGCGCGCGCCGGCGCTCGAGACGATGCGCGTCTGGAACCCCGACTCCATCCAGGCGAGTGCCCGCACGAGGTGCGGATCGACGCCGAGGCGCGCCGACCAGGCGTCGAGCATCGAGCGCACGTCGGCGCGCGGGGACGCGAGGCCGGCCGTCGCGACGACGACCTGGCGCCCGCGCACCGGCACGCGGTCGCGCCGCACGATCGCCGACAGCGTGCGCGGCCCGACGATCGCGTCCACGTTCAGGTGCATCAGGCGCTGGTAGCGGCGCAGCGCGGCGGCCGTCTGCTTGCCGAGGTAGCCGTCGAGCGCGCCGGAGTACACGCCGCGCCGCGTGAGCAGGAACTGGAGAACCGACACGTCCCAGCCGAAGTCGCCGCGGCGCAGCAGGCGGGCGCCGAAAAGCGGCTCGCCGAGCGGCCCGAGCGCGAGTCGGGTGCGCGTGGTCGCAGGACCGACCGGCAGCCCGTGCTGCCGCTGGAACGTGTGCACCGCAGCGGCCGTGCGCGGGCCGGCGATGCCGTCGATCTGCGAGAGGTAGAGGCCGTGGGCGCGCAGCGCGACCTGCAGACCGGCAATCTGCGGGTTGACCCCGGCGTGAACCGCCGGGGCGGCCGCCAACACCCCGGTGGTGCAGATGAGCGCAAGCAAGCGGCGCACGAGACGGGTCATTTCGTCCCGCCCCGCGCGCTTCCTGCCAGGTTTTACGCGCCCTTTACGGGGTGGCCGAGACGACGCCGCCGAACGGCACCCAGTGGCCGTTGTGCCAGCGCTGCAGCTGCACGGCCGAGATCGGGAACCGGAAGGTGGGCGTCGTGTGCACCTTCACGCCGGGAATCAGGAACGGGTTGTTCGCCTCGTTCATGTGCGTCACCGCCATCATCAGGCCCTTCCGCGTGAGGTTCTTGCCCGCGGCCTTCAGCGCGTCGACGAACGAGAACGCTTCGGCCATGCCGGCGACGAGGAACCCGTCGGACGGATTGCCGCCCGGCACGTAGCGCTTGATGATCTTCGCCGCCAGGGCGACCCCCGCATCGCCTTTGAATGCCGGCGTCGCGGGATCCTTGCCCCAGAGAATCGAGATCGCGCCCTCGGCGGTCGACTGCGGGTCGATCGCCATGATCGATGAGGCCGACGCGACGTCGTTGACGTAGATTTGCGGCTTCCAGCCCAGCTTGTTGGCGTAGACGAACGCCTGGATCGCGAACTTGCCGAACGCGAAGATCATGAACGTGTTCGCGCCGCTCGCCTTCAGCTGCGCGACCTGCGACTGGACGTCGGAGCTCGTCGGGTCGTAGCCCACCGTCTGCACGATCATCGAGCGCGACTTCGAACCGAGCCCGCGCCGGAAGCCGCTCAGGAGGTCCTTGCCGTAGTCGTCGCTCTGGTAGAGCACCGCGATCTTCGCCTTCTTCGCGTTCGTCGCGAGAATCTGCTTCGCGTAGAGCTCGCCCTCCTCCGCATACGGCGGCAGGTAACCGATCGTCCACGGGTACTTCGCGTAGTCGCTGCCGAACGTCGTCGCGCCCGCGGCCGAGAACACCTGCGGCACGCCGGCGGCGTTGACGTAGTCGCGGATCGCGAGATTCTCGTTGGTGCCGACGACGGAGAAGAGCGCGAAGACGTTGTCCTGCTCGATCAGCTCGCGGACGTTCTGCACCGTCTGCGACGGGTCGTAGGCGTCGTCGAGGTACTTGAAGTCGATCGTGCGCCCGTTGACACCGCCCTTCGCGTTGACGTACTTGAAATAGCCGTCCGCGCCCTTGAGCACGCCCGCGGCGGCGGCCGCCTCGCCGGTGAGCGGGCCGCTCGAGCCGATGGTGATCGTGGTCGACGTGACACCGGGCGTGCCGGCCGTCGTGGCGGTCGCGGCGCCGGCGAGCGCCAGCGCCGCAACGATGATCACAGACACGTTTCTGGTCATTGCGCGCGAGGGTAGCCGCGATTTGCGATGGCCGTGCCGACACGCAGGACGAGCGGTAGAAGCAGCATCAGTACGACGAGCACGAGCCCGAAGAAGAGCGTTGTCGGCCCGGCCTGCTTCGTGTTCACGTGCGGGATCAGCCCGACGATGTCCGGCAGGAACTGGATCAGCAGCGCGCCGAGCAGCGCGCCCCAGATCGAGCCGAAGAAGCCGACCACCGCGCCGACGAGCAGGTAAAGCGAGAGCTGGATCGGAAACGTGTCGGGGCTCACATAAGCGATGTTGATCGCGAGCAGCGAACCGGCCACGCCGGCGAACGCCGCCGAGACGCCGAACGCGGCGACCTTGTACGCGGCACGATTGACGCCCGACGCCGCGGCGGCGAGCTCGCTGTCGCGGATCGCGCGCAGCGACCGGCCGAAGCGCGAGCTGAGCAGCCACCACGCGACGAGGAAACAGAAGACCGCGATCGTCCACGTGAGCGCATAGAGCCACTCGTTGTTCGTCATCCCCCAGATGCCGACGCCGTGNNGCCCGCGACAAGGCCGACGCAGCCCGCGACGGCGGCCGCGATCGGGATCGTCCAGACGTCGCGCACGCCGTGGTTCGCCATCAGGATCGCCGTCGTGTAGGCGCCGACCGCCATGAACGCGCCGTGCCCGAGCGAGATCTGCCCGCTGTGACCGGTGAGCACGTCGAGGCCGAGGATCGCGATGAAGTACGCGCCGACGGTCGCGAGCTGCACGGTGCGGAACTCCGAGAGCGGGATCGGCAGCACCGCGAGCACCACGACGGCTCCGCCCAGAAGACCGAGCTTCAACCTCATACGCGCCTCACCGCCGCGCGGCCGAAGAGACCGGAGGGACGCAGGAGGAGCACGCCGAGGATCACCGCGAGCGCGGTCGCCAGCCGCAGCTCGCCGCCGATCCAGTGGACGTACGTGCCGGAGAGATTGAGCAGCACCCCGAGCACGAGGCCGCCGACGACTGCGCCGACGGGCGAATCCATCCCGCCGAGCACGGCGGCGGCGAACGAGTACAGAAGGACGGTCTGCATCATGTTCGGCTCGAGGAAGAGCGACGGCGCGGCCATCACACCGGCGACCGCACCGAGCGCCGCGGCGAGCCCCCAACCCACCGCGAGCATCGCCGCGACCCGCACGCCGACGAGCCGCGCTTCGACCGGGTTGACCGCGGCGGCCCGCAGGCCGAGCCCAAGCTTCGTGCGCGTAAACAGCAGCCCGACGAGCGCCACGACGATGACCGAGACGACGATCACGCCGATGTCCTGCTTCGAGAACGCGACACCGCCCACGTTGATCGGTGAGGTCGAGAACGGTCCCGCGAACTGTTTCGCGGCCCCGCCCCAGATCCACGTGGTGAGGCCGTTGATTGCGATCAGCAGGCCGATGGTGAGGATCACGATCCCGAGCAGCGGCCCGCTCTGCAGCGGCCGGATCACGATCGCCTGCAGCGCCGCGCCGGCGGCGAACGAGAGGACGAGCGTGGCCGCGAACGCCGGCCAGAACGACCAGCCGTGGTCGACGAGCGTCCAGCAGACGAACGCGGAGAGCGTCGCCATCTCGCCTTGCGCGAAATTGATCACGCCGGTCGAGCGGTGGATGATCACGATCGCGAGCGCGAGCGAGCCGTAGATGCCGCCGCTGGCGAGACCGCTGACGATTTGTTGCAGGAAGTTTGTCATCAGTACCCCAGGTAGCTGCGACGCACCGACTCGTTCTCGCGCAGGTCGGCTGCGTCGCCGCCGAGCACCACACGCCCTGTCTCGAGCACGAATGCGTGCTTCGCCGCTGCGAGCGCGAGCGTCGCGTTCTGTTCGACCACGACGATCGTCGTGCCGCTCTCGTTCATCCGCAGCAGCGCGTCGAAGATCTCGCGCACGACGAGCGGGGCGAGGCCGAGCGACGGCTCGTCGAGCAGAAGCAGCCGCGGCTTCGCCATCATCGCGCGTCCGAGCGCGAGCATCTGCTGCTCGCCGCCGGAGAGCGTCCCGGCCTGCTGCTCGCGCCGCTCGTAGAGCAGTGGGAAGAACTCGAAGACGTGCGCGAGATCGCGCTGCGACATGCCGCGCTGTGTCCACGCGCCGAGGCGCAGGTTGTCGAGCACCGACAGCGTCGTGAAGGTGCCACGCCCTTCCGGCACGTGTGCAACGCCGCGTCGCGCCATCGCCTCAGGGGTGCGGNNCCGTTCGCGCCGAGGATCGCGACGAAGTCGCGGTCCTCGACACTCAGCGTGACACCGTGCAACGCGCGGATCTCGCCGTACCGCGCCTCGATGTCGCGCAACTCGAGGAGCGTCACGCCGCAGCGGGCTCGGCGCCGAGATACGCCTCGATCACCGCAGTGTTCCGTTGCACCTCGTCGGGCGATCCCTCGGCGATCTTGCGCCCGAAGTCGAGCACATGGATCCGCTCGGCGATGCCCATCACGAGCCCCATGTGGTGCTCGACCAACAGCACCGTCAGGTCGAAGTCGTCGCGCAGCTTGCGGATGAACGTGCCGAGCTCCGAGACCTCCGCGTGGTTCAGGCCGCCAGCGGGCTCGTCGAGCAGGAGCAGCTGCGGCTCGGCGACGAGCGCACGCGCCAGCTCGACGCGCTTCAACGTCCCGAAGGACAGGCCTGCCGCCGGACGGTTGGCGAAGTCGGCGATCCCGACGTAGTCGAGCACCTCATGCGCGCGCGCCCGGACGGCCCCGGAGCGAAACGGCTTGGTGCGCGTGTGCGCGCCGACAAGCACGTTGTCGAGCACGGTCATCGTGCGAAAGAGCTCAACGTTCTGGAACGTCCGCGCGATGCCGCGGCGCACGATGCGATGCGGCGGGGTATGCAGCAGGCTCTTGCCCGCGAACTCGAGCTCGCCCGCGTCCGGCTTGTACAGACGGGTGATCACGTTGAAGAGGGTCGTCTTGCCTGCGCCGTTCGGGCCGATCAGGCCGACGATCTGGCCCTTCTCGACGTCCAGCGAGACGTCGTCGATCGCGACGATGCCGCCGAAGCGGCGGGTGACGTTGCGGACGGAGAGCAGCGCCATCTGGCGGAGCTTACAACGCCGCCGGATCGGTCACCGGTAGCTCGCACGCGAACCCCTCGCAAACATAGACGGCCGTCTGACCGGCAATCTCGCCTCGCCCCGCGAGGAGCGGGATCCCGGCAGCGGGCCCGAACGCGATCACGTCCGTCGCCGCGGCACGTTCGACGGCAACGCGCGCGACAGGAGCGCCGGGATCGCCTACGATCGCCACCTCGCGCCGCGGCGCGACGTGCTGGTCGAGCGCGACGAGCAACCAACCGAACGCCGACGGCGCACGGGCGAGCCGGTCTCTGACGAGGCGCAGCACCGAGACGCCGCGCCGCTCCAGCTCGTCGTCGCCCCAGAGGCGCGCCAGGCGCATGAGGACGTAGGCGAGCATCGCGTTGCCGCTCGGTGTCGGGTGGTCGTCGAGCTCCTTCTTGCGCGCGACGAGCTGCTCGCCGTCGCGCGCGCTCTGGAAGAAGCCGCCCGCCTCGTCGTCGGCGAACAGGTCGACCGCGAGCGTGGCGAGGCGATGCGACTCGAGCAAGAAGCGCGGATCGCCGCTTGCGACGTGCAGCTCCATCAGGCCGTAGGCGACGTCGGCGTAGTCCTCGAGGTAGCCCGTCCCCTTGGCGAGGCCCGCCCGCCAGGTGCGGTGCAGGCGGCCGTCCGGCGTCGAGAGCGGGCCGAGCAGGAAGAGCGCGAGGTCGGTCGCGGGCCCGACGCGGCCCGCCTGCGCGAGCGCGGCCAGCATCAAGCCGTTCCAGGAAGCGATCGCCTTGTCGTCGCGGAGCGGCTTGGGGCGCTGCTCGCGCAGTTCGAAGAGCCGCTCGCGGGTCGCCTCGTCGAGCTCGCCGCGCAGCACGAAGCGCCCGTGCTCGAACGGCTCCAGCAGTTCTTCGGGTGCGCCTTCGCCCGGCGCCCACGTGAACGTCAGCCCTTCGACGCCATCGGTGTCGGCGTCCTGGGCCGAGGCGAAGCCGCCGCCCTCGAGCGCGAGCTCGCGCAGCGCGTAGTCGAGGGTCAGGTCGGCGATCCGCCGGTAGCGCTCGTCGCCGAAGCGGCGTGCCGCATGGACGTAGACCGACGCGAGTAGCGCGTTGTCGTAGAGCATCTNNTCGTAGAGCATCTTCTCGAAGTGCGGCACGAGCCAGCGCTCGTCGACGGAGTAGCGGTGGAAGCCGCCGCCGACGACGTCCCACATCCCCCCGAGCATCATCGAGTCGAGCGTGCGGCGCGTCATCTCCTCCTCGCCGCGGCGGAGCAGGAACTCGAGCACCGGCGCGGGCGGGAACTTCGGTGCGCGGCCCCAGCCGCCCCACTGTGGATCGAACCCTTCGTGCAGGTTGCGCTGCGCCTCGGCCAGCAGTTCTTCGCCGAGCGGCTCGTCCGAGGGCTGCAGGCGCGCGCCGTCGCGAATGTGCTCGACGAGGTGCGCGGCCGAGCCCTCGACCTCGGAGCGCTTCTCCTCCCACGCCTCGGCGACGGAGAGCAGCACCTGCTTGAACGACGGCAGCCCGTGCCGCGGCTCGGGCGGGAAGTAGGTGCCGCCGAAGAACGGCTCACCCGCCGGCGTCAGGAACACGGTCATCGGCCACCCGCCGTGGCCGGTGAGCGCGACGACCGCGTCCATGTAGANNGCGGTGAGCTCGTCCTCGAAGGACTCGTGCTCCATCACGTGGCACCAGTGGCACGCGGAGTAGCCGATCGAGAGCAGGATCGGCCGGTCCTCGGCGCGGGCGCGCGCGAGTGCCTCCTCGCCCCACGGGTACCAGTCGACGGGGTTTTCGGCGTGCTGCTGCAGATACGGCGACGTCTCTTGGGCGAGGCGGTTCACAGGGGTAGCGTAGGTGCGCGATGCGCCGCTACGAGGACTTCACGCTCGGCGACCATTACCGCTCGGCGGTCGGGCGCACCGTCACCGAGACCGACAACCTCCTCTTCACGATGCTCACCCTGAACACGAATGAGCTGCACTTCAACGACGAGGCGGCCAACGCGACCGAGTGGGGCCGGGTGCTCGTCAACTCGACGTTCACGCTGGCGCTCGTGCTCGGGCTCTCCGTGGCGGACACAACGCAGGCCGGGGCCGTCAACCTCGGCTGGACGGAGATTCGGCTTCCGCATCCCGTGTTCGTCGGCGACACGATCTGGTCCGAGACGGAGGTCACCTCGGCGCGCGAGTCGAAGTCGCGTCCGGCGCACGGGATCGTCGGCGTGCGCACGCGCGGGATCAACCAGCGCCGCGAGATCGTGTGCGAGTTCGCGCGCACGTTCCTCGTCCCGAAGCGCGAGTCGGCGGTCGACTCCTTCCCCGGCACCGACGAGCCGTGGGGCGTCTGAGGCACCGGCCGATCACGCTCGACGATCTCGAGCCGTACGCCGAGTTCCTCGCCGATCCCGAGTGCACCCGGCTCTGAGGCACCGCTCAACCGCACCGCTTACGCAGGCCAGCTCGCGGCGCGGTAGAGCGCGCCCTCGAGCCGCCGGCCGAGCAGCCCTTCGAGCCAGCGCGACGTCTCCACGAGCGCGGCAACATCGACGCCCGTGCGCACACCGTCGCGCTCGAGCTGCCAGACGAGATCCTCCGTTGCGACGTTGCCCGTCGCGTTCGGCGAGAACGGGCAGCCGCCCAGGCCGCCGACCGACGCGTCGAGCACGCTCGCCCCGCCTTCGAGCGCACCCCAGGCGGACGCATAGCCCGTGTTGCGTGTGTTGTGCAGGTGCGCGCCGACGGGCTTGCCGAGGATCGAGACGCGCTCGACGAGACGGCGCACTCGCCGCGGCGTCGCGACCCCGATCGTGTCGGCGAGCACCAGCTCGTCCGCCCCGGCAAGCCGCTCGCACAGGTCGGCGACGACCGCCGGATCGACCTCGCCCTCGAACGGGCAGCCCCACGCGCACGAGACGGTCACCGTCGCCGGCACCCGTGCAGCGGCGAGGATCACGCGCACGCGCTCGACGGCCTCGTCGAGGGATGCGTTCCCGTTGCGCCGGTTGAACGTCTCCGTTGCGGCCAGCGTGCAGTTCAGCCGGTCGAGCGGCGTCTCCACGAAGCGCTCGTGACCGCGCTCGTTCAGCACGAGCCCTGACAGCTCGGCGTCGCCGCGCTGCGCAGCCGCGACGACCTCCTCGGCGCCTGCCATTTGCGGCACGCGGTCGTCGCGCACGAACGAGACCGCCTCGATGCGCGGCACGCGGGCCGCGGCGAGCCGCGAGACGAGCTCGGCGCGCACGGCGGGCGCGAGCGTCTCCGGCTCGTTCTGGAGCCCGTCGCGCGGCCCGACGTCGCAGATCGTCACGTCCATCCGCCGTAGTTTCTCCCGATGTCGCTCCCCGNNGAAGCCGGCGCCTCGCTCGGCGCGATCGACATCGTGCGCGTCGAACGAATGACGAAGGTGCGTGACGTCACGGTCATGTGCGCCGACGCGACACATCTCGACGACGTCGTCGCCGCGATCGAGCACGTCGACGGCGTCGAGGTGCTGCACGTCTCCGACCGAACCTTCCTGATGCACCTGCGCGGGAAGATCGAAGTGGTCCCCCGTTCCCCGATCAAGAATCGCGACGATCTCTCGATGGCGTACACGCCGGGCGTCGCGCGCGTCTCCAAGGCGATCGCCGACGACCCGCAGAAGGTCTGGGCGCTGACCACGAAACAACATATGGTCGCGGTCGTCACCGACGGCTCGGCCGTGCTCGGCCTCGGCGACATCGGCCCGGAGGCCGCACTGCCGGTGATGGAGGGAAAGTCGATGCTCTTCAAGGAGTTCGGCGGCGTCGACGCCTTCCCGATCTGTCTCGCGACGAAGGACGTCGACGAGATCGTGACCGTCGTGAAGGCGATCTCCCCCGGCTTCGGCGGCATCAACCTCGAGGACATCTCGGCGCCCCGCTGCTTCGAGATCGAACAGCGCCTGCGCAGCGAGCTGGACATCCCGGTNNTGAGGATCGTCACCACCGGCTGCGGCGCGGCCGGCACCGCCGTCACGAAGATCCTGCTCGCGGCCGGTGCGCGCACGATCATCGGGTGCGACGAAGGCGGAGCGCTCTACAGGGGACGGCCCGGCCTGAACGAGGCCAAGCGTGAATACGCCGAGCTGACGAATCCGGCAGGCGAGCGTGGTAGCGCAGACGAGATGCTCGCCGGCGCCGACGTCTTCATCGGCGTTTCCGTTCCCGGCGCGGTGACACCCGCCGGCATCTCGCGGATGGCGAACGACCCGATCGTGTTTGCGCTCGCGAACCCGCGCTCCGAGGTGGAGCCGGAAGAGGTCGAGCAGATCGCAGCCGTGATCGCGACCGGCCGCTCCGACTATCCGAACCAGATCAACAACGTGCTTGCATTCCCCGGGGTCTTCCGCGGCGCTCTCGACGTTCGAGCGCGGTCGATCACGCCCGAGATGGAGCTCGCGGCCGCGCTCGCGATCGCCCAGGCGATCCCCGAGGACGAGCTCGCCTTCGACTACATCGTCCCCAGCGTCTTCGACCGGAGCGTGGCGCCCAGCGTCGCGCGCGCGGTCGCGGCCGCCGCCGTCACCGCGGGTGTCGCCCGCGACAAGCAGGAGGTGCAGCGATGACCGTCACGTACCCCGAGCTCGGCACCGGCACGGTCGGCGAGGCGATGAATCCCGGCGTCCTGACCTGTCTGCCCGTGACCCCGCTCCGCACCGTCGCGCGCATGATGGCGCGCCACCGCGTGCATGCGATCATCGTCTTCGGCACCGACGACCGGCTCCACCCCTGGGGCGTGATCTCCGACCTCGACCTGGTGGCGGCGATCGGCACCCATGCGAATGCCGGCACAGTCGCGTCATCGCCGGTCGTGACGGTGACGCCGGAGCTGACACTCGAGCACGCGGCGAAGCTGCTCGCCGAGAACGAGACGAGTCACCTGCTCGTCATCTCCGACGCGGGCCTGCCGATCGGCGTGCTCTCGACGCTCGACATCGCGCGCGCGTTCGCCGCGGAAGCCGACCCGGAAGAGAACGGCGAGGCTTAGGCAAGAGCCGGCGCAGGTGCCGGCACGCGCTCGACCACGTCGCGCGGACGTGCGGGCAGCAGCGCGACGACCATCGTCGTCAACGCGACCCCGGCCCACTGCCAGCCCGTCAAGGTCTGGCCAAACCTGAAGTAGCCGACGAGGACGGCCGTGATGGGGAACGCGAGCTCGGCGATCGTCGCCGCCACCGCCGGCGTCGAGCGCAGGCCGTAGTAGTAGATGAACATGGCGGCGAAGCCGGTGACGAGCGCGAGGATCGCGATCCAGAACGTGTTGTGCCACGACGAGAACGCCGGCGAGCCGAGCACGAGCAGCGCGATCGCGCTCGCTGGGAGGCCAAACACGAACCGCAGGGTCGTCACGTGCTCGAACCGCATGTCGCGCGCGAGGTAGCGCCCGAACACCGTTCCGAGGGCCCAGAGGAGCGCCGCACCGAGCGCGTAGGACATCGTCGCGAGTCCATGAGCCTTCGGGTGGAACGGATCCGGGACACCCATCAGCCACGTGCCCGCGAGCGCGACCACAAAGTAGGCGGCGAACCGGAGGCGCGGCCGCTCGCCGAGGACGACCATTGCGGCAATGACCGCGAACACGGGCTGGATCTTCTGCAGCACGATGGGCGTGACGAAATCGTTGTGGGCGAAGAGCGCCTCCGTGAAGAGGATCGTCGCGACGGCCGAGGCGCCGGCGCCGACCGCGATCGCCGCGAGCACGTGACGCCAGCCCAGCCGCACGACCGCTGCGAGCGCGCCCACGGCGAAGGGCAGCGTCAGCAGGACGAGCAGGACGTGCTCGCCGAAGACGATCGTCGCCGCCGTGGTCGCCCCCGACAGCGAGGCGCGAATCCACTGGTCAAAGCCCCACATGGCAGCGGCCACCGCCACGAAGATGATTCCGACGGACCTACGCATGCCGTTCAGGGTAATTACACGCCGGGCAGTGGCGCCGAGGACCCCGGCGCACCGCCTTCGCCTGCGACGACCTGACGCCGGACCTTCGCGCCGGCCAGATAGCCGGCCACCGCGAGCCCGACGATGATCGCGAGCGTCATCAGTGTGTACGCCTCGAACTTCGTCCGGGTCACGCCCCAGGTGTCCTTGAAGCCGTACGAGACGCCGAGAACGCGCTCGATCGTGCCGGGAAAGATCGCAACCCACGAGCCGAGGACGACCCAGAGCGTGATCACCAGCGAGCCGGCCGCCATGCCGTAGCGACCGGGGACGCGGTACGGACGAGCGACGTCAGGATGCGTGTGACGGAGCTTCCACGCAGCGGGGAAGATCCAGACGTACGAGATCAACGTCGTCGAGATCGCGATGTCGAGCACGATCTGGAACGTCGTGTCGGCGCCGCTGTTGAAGAACCAGACCGCCGCGATGCAGAAGGCGGATGCGACGATCCCCGACATCACGTTCACGCGGATGGGCGTGCCGAAACGGCGATTGAAGACGCCGAACCACGGGAAGAACGCGCCGTCGTACGCAGCGACCGCCTGAATGCGGTCGGAGCCGATCATCCAGACCGCGCCCGAGGTGACGAGCGTGCCGACGAAACAGATCGTCATCAGCACGAGCAGCGTGTGCGCGGCGCCGCCGTAGACGCCGAAGGTCTTCGTGACGGCGTCGATGAAGCCGCCGATCCCGGTCACCTGCTTCGCGGGGAGCACGAGGATGATCCCGAAGATCGGAACCACGTAGAGCAGGACGCCGATGATGCCGCTGCGCAGGACGGAGATCGGAACGTCGTGCTGCGGGTCGTCCATCTCCTCCGCCGCGCCGTTCTGCAGCTCGAAGCCGACATAGTTGAAGAGCAGAATGGGCACGAGCCCGAGGAAGACCGCCTTCGTCGGCGACATGTCGCTGACCGAGAACCCGGCAAAGCCGTGCTTGATCCCGTAGATGATCACGGTGATCGAGAAGAAGCCGAGCACGATGATGCGCATGAACGCGCCGACGTTTGGGATCCACTTGCCGTAGCGCAGCGAGACGATCGCGACGCCGATCGAGATCCAGATGAACGCGAGCTTGAAGAAGTAGTCGCCGAACGTGCCGTGGCCGATCCCGAAGACGTTCGCGCGCCAGGAGTCCGTCGCGATGAACGCGAGCGAGCCGCCGACCCAGAGCGGGTTTGTGACCCAGTAGAGGATCGCGGCGATACCGCCGTGCACGCGGCCGAAGGCGAGCTTCACCCATTCGTAGGGGCCGCCCTCCATCGTGAACGCGCTGCCGACCTCGGCAAGAACGAGCATGTACGGGACGACGAAGAGCACGGCCAGGAGGATCAGCCAGAAGAAGCCCTGCGGCCCGTTCGACGCAACCGTGCCGAGCGT
>PLDP01000165.1 GCA_003136795.1 Actinomycetota bacterium | reverse complement strand
AGGCCGGGCTCACCATGACGAACGGGAAAACCACGGAGGCCTGCGCATAGCTGGCGGTGAAGAAGGTGAGTTTCTTCTGCCGCGACATGATCGCGAGCCAGTTGGCGACCACATTGCCGAACCGCATCAGCAGGCGGTCGCGCTCGGCGCGCTCGCCCTGCTGACCTTCGGCTTGCTGTTCGCGGTGACCCGGTCGCTCGTCCTGCCGCTCAAGTCGCTACTGATGAACATGCTCGGGCTCTCGGCGGCGTTCGGGCTCCTCGTGCTGATCTTCCAGGACGGCCGGCTCCAGGGGCTCCTCGACTACCGCAGCCAGGGCGCGCTCGAGCTGACGCAGCCGGCGCTCCTCTTTGCGATCGCCTTCGGGCTCGCCACCGACTACGGCGTCTTCCTGCTCTCGCGGATCAAGGAGGCGCACGACGCCGGCCTCGAGAACCGGGAGGCGGTCGCGCTCGGGCTCGAGCGAACCGGACGGGTCGTCACCTCGGCGGCGCTCCTCTTCTGCGTCGCGGTGGGCGCGTTCGCAACCTCGTCGATCGTGATCGTCAAGGAGGTCGGCATCGGGATCGCGCTGGCCGTCGCGATCGACGCGACGCTCGTCCGGGCGCTTCTCGTGCCGAGCCTGATGGCGCTCCTCGGGGACTGGAACTGGTGGCCCGCCGGTCGCCGTGGCTAAGATGCGCGCAATGGAACTGCTGCTTACGTGAAGCTAGGGAACCCGCGGCGCGAGCCGCGCCGGCTTCCCCGCGGCCTCTCGTTCGAGAGGTTTTTTCGTCTCTAGGGAGCTCATGGACAGGTACGACGCGAAGGCAATCGAGCGGAAGTGGCAGTCGGCCTGGGACGCCGAGCAGGCGTTCCACGTCGCGAACCCCGAGCCGGGCGATCCGCCCGACGCCCACTTCTACATGCTCGAGATGCTGCCGTACCCGTCCGGCAGCCTGCACATGGGGCACGTCCTCAACTACACGCTCGGGGACGTTGTCACGCACTTCCGCCGCCGTCACGGCTTCACCGTGCTGCGGCCGATGGGCTTCGACTCGTTCGGGCTGCCGGCCGAGAACGCCGCGATCAAGGACGGCGGGCACCCGCTCGAGATCACCGAACGCAACATGGAGGCGATCCGCATCCAGATGCGCCTCATGGGGTGGGCGATCGACTGGCAGCGCGAGGTCTCCGCACACGAGCCGACCTACTACCGCTGGACGCAGTGGCTCTTCCTGAAGTTTCTCGAGCACGGGCTCGCCTACCGCAAGGAGGCGCCGGTCAACTGGTGCCCGAACGACCAGACGGTGCTCGCCAACGAGCACGTCGTCGACGGCCGCTGCTGGCGCTGCGGCTTCGTCGTCGAGGTCCGGAACATGGCGCAGTGGTTCTTCAAGATCACCGCCTACGCCGATGCGCTGCTCGAGGACCTGGCGACGATCGACTGGCCCGAGCGCACGAAGAAGATCCAGACGAGCTGGATCGGCCGCTCCGAGGGCGCCGAGCTCCTCTTCCGCGTCGAGGAGCTCGACATCGACATCCCGGTCTTCACCACGCGGCCCGACACGCTGTACGGCGCGACGTTCTTCGTCGTCGCTCCGGAGTCGCCGCTCGTCGCGCAGCTGAGCGACGCCGAGGAGGTGACCGCGTATGCGCGCGTTGCGGCGGTCCGGCCGACGGAGCAGCGCGAGCAGCGCGCGAAGACGGGCATCTTCACCGGCCGCCACGCGACGAACCCGGTCAACGGCGCGCAGATCCCGATCTGGGTCTCCGACTACGTGCTGATGGAGTACGGCACCGGCGCGATCATGGCCGTCCCCGCTCATGACGAGCGCGACCGTGAGTTCGCGCAAGAATTCGACCTGCCGATCGTGCCGGTGATCGACGACGACGGGAAGCTGATCAACTCCGCCGAGTTCGACGGCCTGCCGTACGAGGAAGCCAAGGGGGCGATCGTCGAGTCGCTGAGCGCGCGCGGGAAGGCCAAGCCGGCGATCAACTACCGGCTGCGCGACTGGAGCTTCTCGCGCCAGCGCTACTGGGGCTGCCCGATCCCGGTCATCTATTGCGCGGAGTGCGGCATCGTCCCCGTGCCCGAGGACGAGCTGCCGGTGCTCCTGCCCGACGTGGACGACTACCGGCCGAAGGGTCAGCCGCCGCTTGCGACCAACGAGGAGTTCATCAACGTGCCGTGCCCGAAGTGCGGTGGCCCCGGCCGGCGCGAGGCAGACACGATGGACACCTTCGTCGATTCGAGCTGGTACTTCTATCGCTACACGGACGCGAAAAATTCCAACGCCCCCTTCGATCCTAAGGTGGCGCAGTACTGGTTCCCCATCGACCAGTACATCGGNNTGGACACCTTCGTCGACTCGTCGTGGTACTTCCTGCGCTACACCGATCCGCACGACGACGAGGCGCCGTTCGATCGCGCGATCGCGGACTACTGGATGCCGATCGACCAGTACATCGGCGGCATCGACCACGCGAAGGGGCACTTGCTGTACTCGCGCTTCTTCGTCAAGGCGCTGAACGACCTCGGGATGCTCGGCTTCCGCGAGCCGTTCCAGCGCCTCTTCCACCAGGGCTGGGTGAAGCTCGGCGGCAAGCGCATGTCGAAGTCGCAGGGCGGTGTCTCGCCGAACGAGCTGATCGACCGCTTCGGCGCCGACGCGATTCGCATCTACATCCTCTTCCANNGGCGTCGACACGCCGCTCGCGCGCAAGGCACACGAGACGATCGCGCGCGTCTCGGACGACATCGACCGCCGCTTCGTCTTCAACACGCCGATCTCCGCGGTGATGGAGTTGGTCAACGAGTTGTCGAAGGCGCCGGACGATCCGGCGGCGCGGTTTGCCGCCGAGACGGCGGTCTCGTTGCTGCAGCCCTACACGCCGCACGTCGGGGAGGAGCTGTGGGGCGTGCTCGGGCACGAGCGGCTATGGGACTCGCCGTGGCCCACGCACGACGAGTCGATGCTGCAGAGCGACACGATCGAGCTGGTGCTGCAGGTGAACGGCAAGGTGCGCGACCGCATCCAGGTGCCCGCGGGGCTCTCGGACGACGAGCTCGTTGCCCGCGCGAAGGCATCCGAGCGCGTGCAGGCGTACCTGAACGGCGAGGAGAAGCGCGTGATCGTCGTTCCGGACAAGCTCGTCAACATCGTCGTCTAGCTCCGCTCGCCGCTCGGGGCGAGTTGTCGCTCTTTTGTTGCAGTCGCGTTTCCCACGGGTGACGGTTTGCCCGGCACCGTTTCTTCGTGCCTGCGTTTCCTCTCGGTGTTCCTGCGCGGCGATTGGTCGCCGTGGCGCTGCTCGCGCTCGTCGTGCTCGTGGT
>PLDP01000004.1 GCA_003136795.1 Actinomycetota bacterium | reverse complement strand
CGCCAGTCGGTGCGTCGCGAAGTCGAACACCCTGAGACCGGACTGCTGAATGAGAAGCTGCTGTTCGTCGGGGGCCCAGAACGCCTCGCCTCCGCCAGCGCCGATGATGTTCCGGAGCAACTTGCCGCTTGTTGTGTAGATCCGCTCTCCGGCAGGCCCTGTCAAGTCATCGGTCGCGACACGGTCGGCGCGCGGAGAGACGACCGGCCAGCCGTCAAGGTTTTTGACCGGGACCGGCACAGGGTGCCCGGAGCCGGTCACGACGGACAGCGCGCAGAACCAGCATCGGCCCTCCCCGCCGACCATGAAGAGCGTGTCGGAGACTGGCCAGGCGAGCGAATAGGTGGCCGCGACTGGTGCCACTTGCCGCTGGTGGGTTCCGTCGATGTTCGCGACGAACGTCGCGGGCTTACCGGCGACCGGCAGCTGCCTGCCGTAGGCGATCCGCAGGCCATCTGGCGATGTCGCGAACGTCACCAGGCCGCGAACGCTGAACAAGAACCGAGAACGTCGCGTTCGGTGATCGATCAGATAGAGGTCGTCCACGTTCCCATCTGCGGCGTCAGAGACGGCATAGATCACGTCCCCGAGTCGCGTCAGTCGCGCTGTGAGAAACGCACGACCCGGTGGCGACGTCACGACGTTCAGGCGACGGGCGTTGCCCCCAGCGGCGTTGGTTGTCCAGAGCTGGACCCGACCCGATTGGGCCATGGGCGGATATCGATAAAGGATTAGGGAAGGTTCTCGCTGCGGTGACGCCGCACCGACTGCACCCGCAGTTGCGATAGCCGCCAATGCACCAACAAGAGCCGTCGCAAAAGTCCGTGTGGTCACCGCCATCAGCTCATCGTCGCACGACTCGCAGCCAGCCCCTGACGAAACCGGCCTTCATGGGCCATTCCCGACGTTGGCCCAAGCGACGTCCTCTACATCGGTTGCGCGTGTTTCATCGGCCGGATCGCGTGTCGAAGCGACGGAGCCATCAGCAGCGCGAGATAGACGAGGCCAAGCGCCAAGAGCACTGCGCGCTGCGCGGACAGGTCCTCTGCAGATCGGGCAGTTTCGAACACTTCGCCCAGCACTGCAGCGACGATCGCTAACCACCACGCGGCCCGCCAAAAGAACCAGAGGCCAACGAGAAGGATCAACTCCGTCACGACATCGAAGACCACGTATGAACGCGACGGAATGCTCCCACCCACGCCGAATGCGGCGAGGACGAAGGCCAGCACATCGACGGCAGCGAGTGCGAGCACAACGGAGCGGGCGGACACTGAAGTCGGATTCCCGTCGGGGGACATTTACCAACACTGCCCCATGGCAGCGTACTCAGCTCAGGAAGGATTCGATCAGGGGGAGGAAGGTCGCCTGTTCTTGGAAGAGGAAGGCGTGGCCCGCGTCGGGGTAGAGCTGGAGTCTGGCTTTCGGGATGAGCTTTGCGAGCGCGCGGCTGTTGGCGAGCGGGTCGAGCTTGTCGGCCGTGCCGTCGGCGACGAGCGTTGGCACGGCGATTGTCGCTGTCCGTTTGCCGGCGGGGTCGGTTCCGGCCCACCAGGCATCGACTGCGTGTCCCTGCGCGGCGACGGTGGCCGCCGGGGCGGGAGGTGCGGCCGGGTAGCTGGAGATCGCTGCGAGATAGCCGTTCTGGGCGGGGGTCTGGTCGGCGGGGAAGAGTGCGGCCATCACCTTCTTGGGCTCGCCGCTTTCGAACGCGTTCAGCTCCTGCCGGGATGGCGGTACGGCTGTGCCGTTGCCGGGAAAGGAGGCGCAGAGAACGAGGCGGCGCACCTGGCTTGGGCGGCGCACCGCAAGGGCCTGGGCGATCATGCTGCCCATTGACCAGCCGAGGACGTCGATGCGTCCGAGGTGGAGCGTGCTGACGAGCGCGCTGGCCTGGTCGGCCAGCGCGTCGATCGTGAGCGGCGCCGGCAAGGCCTGCGTTCGGCCGACGCCGCCGTTGTCGAAGACGATGACCCGGTGGTGCTGGGCGAGGGCGTCGACGAAGCGGCGGTCCCAGCCCTCCATGGTGCCGCTGTAGCCGGTGATCAGAACGAGCGGCGGGCCGCTGCCCATCGTCCGGTAGGAGACCCTTCCCAGGCTGGTGTTCGCGGTTTGTACCGGCGCGGAGGTGATCGAGACTGTGTCCGGAACGGGCGCCGTGGAGCCGCTCTTCACCTTCGCAACTGCAGCGCGTGCGAATGCCTTCACGGTCGAGGTCCGGGGCGATCCCAGGTCGGCGTAGGAGAGGTAGCCGGCGTAGGTTCCGGTCTGGAAGAGGACGAGGTCGAAGCCGAGCCGGATGCCCGAGAGGGTGAACGTCCATGCGTAAGCGGAAGAGCTGCGGCCGATGCGGGGGAAGGCCAGGGAGTGGACAGTCACCGTGACCTTCTTGCCTCCGAGCTGGAGCGTCCCGGTGCGGCAGTGGGCAAGCGCATGGCCGAAGCGTTTCCAGACCTGCGCGCCCTGCCCGCCGCTTGCCAGCACTTCGCCGAAGTTCGGGATGGAATCCCCTTGCACGAACCCCGCCGTTTGGTAGGTCAATCCCTTCGGGTTCTTGGGCAGGCCCGACAGGCAGGGCGTGTTCGTCAGCTCGGGCGCGTTCGTGGTGGGCGCAGCCGACCACCCGGCCGGCAGGTCTGCCGCCGATAGGAGACGGTCATGGAGCGCGGTCGCGCGGTGTCCTCCACATCCCGACAGCAGCACTGCGGCCAACGTGATCGCCGCCGCCACCTCGACGCCCCGAATCCCCCGCAGGCCCACGACCGGACACTACGCCCCCGCCGGCTCCGGCGAGCCACCGCACCCGTGACGGTAGCCCAGTTCGACGAGCCGTCGGGGGACATTCCCGCGCACTCGCGCAGTGGACAGACCTTGCGCCGGAAGTTACGCTGACGCCGCAGTGTTGCGTCACGGCTGGAAACGCTTCGCGTTGACAGTAGCCACGCTTGCGGTCGCGCTCGGCGCGCTGTCTTCGGGCTTTAGTTTTGCTGCTTCGCCGGGAATCACGTGCGGTTCGACGGTTCAGAAGGGGCCGCTCCCGGACTGGGCGCAGGCCGGATTCCATCCCCCGACGGCGCGAGTTCCGCACGTACTTGGCCGCTCCGGTGCGATCGTTGCGATCCTCTTCGCGTATCCGTTGGAGGCGCCGCCCCCTTCCAACCACAACGACAAGATCCTGTGGGTCTCCCGGCTTCCTTACACCTGGCGCGCAACCCTTCGAATCTCTGCGCAGCGAATGAATGGAACGCAACCACTCGGTGCGCCCGTTCAAACGAATATCAAGGGTGGACCCGGCCCCTCGCTCATCAATCTGACCACGCCGGGCTGCTGGCGACTTTCCCTCCGCTGGGCCGGTCACACAGACAGCCTCGATCTCCAGTACCAACCACGACGCTAACCGCGTTCCGTAGTGCGCCGTTTCGGAGTGCACTCCAGACCACTGGCGCACGTCACCGCACTGGTGTCTGACACTTGCGGTGTCA
>PLDP01000170.1:2218-6129 GCA_003136795.1 Actinomycetota bacterium | reverse complement strand
CGCGGTCCCTCCGTCGGGAGGCACCTCGCCCTCGCGGATCTGCCGCATCGTGATTGTCGCCATCAGAGCGCGGAAAGCTTGCCGGCGAAGTCGGCGATCAGCGCGTCGAGCACGTTGCCGACGACCCCTTCACCCATCGAGGCAGCCTTGCCGGTGATCTGCGCCTTCGTGTGGATCGCGCCTCCGCCGGGCGTGAGCGCGAACTCGACGGTGGCATTCGCATGCCCCTGGCCGCCGGCCTCCTTCGCTTTGACGCTCATGACCACGCGATGGGCTGCCGGGTCCTGCTCGACGACCTCCGCCGTGCCGGTGAACGTCATCGACATCGCTCCCATCTTCACTTTGATCTGGGCCCGCACGGATTCAGGGCCGGTCTTCTCCAGCACGCTGCCTCCCTCGACGCAGGGCACGACGCGCTCGAGGTCGAGGATCGTGACGAAGCTCTCGTCGATCGGCTTCGCGGTGGAGAAGGAATGGTCCAGCTCTACGGCCATACCTCGGATCTTAGAGCTCATATGATCTCGCGCATGCCGATCCCGGCGGGCACGCACGCATTCGGTCCCGAGAACAGCACGCTGGCGGTCCGGACCGGCCGGTCCGGCGCTGCGGCGATGGCCGGGCACGATCTCCTGATCGACGTCACCTCCTGGCACGCGACGCTCGAGGTGGGCGAGGGGCAGACGAGCGTCACGTTCGACGCAGACGCCTCGTCGCTTCGCGTGCGCGAGGGAACCGGGGGGATGCAGGCGCTCGGAGACGACGACAAGGCGAGCATCGAGCAGACGATCGGCGAGGAGGTCTTGCAGCGCCAAGGCATCGCGTTTCGCTCGACGGCGGTGCAGCCTGCCGCAGACGGCAGCAAGATCAGCGTGCACGGCGAGCTGACCCTCGCCGGCAACTCGGGCCCGATCGCGTTCGAGCTCACGGTCGGCGCCGACGGCAAGCTCACCGCCAGCACGATGCTCAAGCAGACCGACTGGGGCATCAAGCCCTACTCCACGTTGTTCGGCGCCCTCAAGGTCGCGGACGAGGTCGAGGTCGTGCTCGACGCCGCGCTGCGTCAAGCGGTGTAGACGGTCTGCGCGTCGAGGCCGCCCTCGACTCCCGGCGGCAGGACGCCGGTGCCGTGTGCGTACAGGGCGAGCTCCTCGATCGTCTTGATCTGCGTGGGGTCGCCTCCGTCTTCGCGCACCCAGGCGCCGTTCGACCACTTCAGCGTTTCCGGTAGAGCGTCGAGAGCCGCGCCTGCGAGTAGCTGCGCCTTGGCGCGGATCTTGTCTGCGGCGCTGACGATCGCCGCGGAGGTGCCCTCGGAAGGGCTCGTGTTGTAGCCGTGACCGACACCGAACCGGTCGGTGTCCGCGGCGACGACCTTCACGTCGAGCGCGGGGATCCCGAGCTCGTCGGCGACGAGACCGGCGTATTGCGCCTCTTTCCCGTCGGACTCGGTGGTCAGGCTGAGCACCATCTTGCCGGTCGGGTGCACGCGCAGGAAGACCGCGCGGTACGCCTCGTTCGCCATTGCTCTCAACTCCTCTCGACTGGTGGGTCGGTGGTCGTCGCTTGTCCACGGCGCTTCCGCTCCTGATGCGCGGTCAGCGCGTTGTGCTCGTCCAGGTCGCAGAACGATGGCTGCGGCCCCCCGAGCACGTGGGGCGGCACCGCGGGCCGCTCGCAGCCCGGGTAGATGCAGGTCTTGGGCGCGGTGTCACTCATCGGTCACCCACCCCGGCGTCGTGTTGCCCCGGCTCGGGCCGTGCCCGCTCGGCATCCCGACCGAACTGCCCGGCACCGGGGTGGCGCTGGCCCACGGCTCGTCCTCCTGGCGCTCCTCGACGCCGGGCGCCGTCCAGGACGTGCTGCGTTGCCATGACGACGCACCGATCGCCTCGACGACCTCGCCGAGCGCCTCGAAGCTGTGGCCGCTCACGAACGCGTCGCAGTGCGGCAGAGCGGCGACCATGCCGCCGGCCTGCACCGAGAAGGCACCGGCGCCGACGCGCGGATTGACCCACACGATCCGGTGGGCCAGGCGCGCGAGCCGCTGCATCTCGCGCCCCACGAGCAGCGGGTCGCCGCGTTCCCAACCGTCGGAGAGGATCACGACTACGGCGCCGCGGGCCATGCCGCGGCGGCCGTGCCGGTCGTTGAACTCCCTCAGCGCGTCGCCGATGCGGGTGCCGCTCGACCAGTCGGGCGCGGCGGCGGCCGCGCGTTGAATCGCACGTTCCGGATTGCGCGAAGCAAGCGCGCGGGTCACGCGGGTCAGCCGGGTGGCGAACACGAACGCCTCGGCGTTCGGGCCGCTGCCCGCCGCACAGGTGAGGAACTGCAAATAGGCGCGTGCGTAGGGCTCCATCGAGCCGGAGATGTCGCACAGCAGCACGAGCCTCCGGCGGACGATGCGCCGGCGGCGGCGGGCGAGCCGGATCGGGTCGCCGCCCGTGCGCAGGCTGGCGCGCAGGGTCCGCCGCAGGTCGATCCGCTCGCCGTGGTGTCCTTTTTTGTAGCGGCGCGTGCGACGCAGGGGCGTCGCGAGCTCCAGGCGCGTCATCAGCCGGAAGAGCTGCGCCAGCTCGTACGGCTCGAGTGTGTCGAAGCTCTTGCTTCTCAGCAGCTCCTCGCTGCTGGCCAGCGCCAGCGGCACCTCGACCTCGGCCGCCTCGTCGTCGTCGCGCCCGTTCGGCGCCGTGGCCGCGAAGCCCGCCCGCGGCTCCGGCTCATTCGCGTCGCGCGGCGAGGTCTTGTGCTCGGAGGCCGGGCGGTCGTCGGAGGGGGACGCGACAGTGGGCACGTCCTCCGGAACGACATCGTCGCCTGCCGGCCGGTTCCCGAAGACCGAGAAGAACACCGCGTCGAAGGCGTCGACCTGTGCCGGATCGGAGACGAAGACCGCGCGCGCGGTCCAGTACAGCTGACGCCGCGCGACCGGCCGGACGAGCGTGAGCGCGCGTGCGAAGTCGGCCGAGCGTCCCGGGGTGATCGGCACGCCGCGGTCCCGCAGGAGCCGGGTGAGCGTGCCCGCGAGCGTGGGCAGGTCGAGCTCGATCGTCTCGACCCCGAACACGGGCGCGTCAGTCACTGGCGTTCACGAGCTGCTCCAAGCCGGCCGCGCGGATCACCTCCTGGTCCTCGTCGTACTTCAGCACCGACCCGAGCGTGCGGTCGATCGTGCCGGCGTCCAGGTGCTCGATGCCGAGGAGGTTGAGCGCCGCGAGCCAGTCGATCGCCTCGGCCACGCCCGGCGGCTTCTGCACGTCGCTCGAGCGCATGCGCGAGACGGCGTTCGCGACCTGCACCGCCAGTGTCTCCGACGAGCCCTTGACGCGGCGGCGCACGATCTCGACTTCGCGCTGCAGCGTCGGGTACGCGATTCGGTGATAGAGACAGCGGCGCTTGACGGCGTCGTGCAGGTCGCGGGTTCGGTTGGAGGTCAGGACGATGACGGGCGGATGCGTGGCGCGGATCGTGCCGATCTCGGGGATCGTCACGCTGGCCTCCGCAAGCAGCTCGAGCAGGAACGCCTCGAAGTCGTCGTCGGCGCGGTCGATCTCGTCGATCAGCAGCACCGCGGGCCGCGGACCCGGGTGCTCGAGCGCGCGCAGGAGCGGGCGGCGGATCAGATAGTCCGGGCCGAACAGCTCCTCCTCGCCGAGCGTCGAGCCTTGGGATTCGGCGAGGCGGATGCTCAGCAGCTGGCGCGGGTAGTTCCACTCGTAGAGGGCCTCTGCCGCGTCGATCCCCTCGTAGCACTGGAGGCGAATGAGCGGCGTCTCCAGGACGAGCGCCAGCGACTTGGCGGCCTCGGTCTTGCCGACCCCGGCCTCCCCCTCGAGCAGCAGGGGCTGCGGGAGGCGCAGGCTCAGGAACATCGACGTCGCCAAGCCCTCGTCGACGAGGTAGTCGACGTC
>PLDP01000170.1:0-2201 GCA_003136795.1 Actinomycetota bacterium | reverse complement strand
TCGCCCTCGAACTGCACCGACGGCGTGGCGGCGACGGCGGCGACCGTCATCCCGCAGATCGGGTCGATCGCGAGTGCCGGCGCGCTCGAGCCTGCGTCGCTCGCAGCTGCAGGGACGTGTGCGTGGTGCGGTAGCTCGGCGTCCTGCCCGCGGCGGACGGCGACGATCGTGGCGAGGATCGACAACGCGATCTCGGCGGGGGTGCGCGACCCGATGTCGATTCCCGCAGGGACGTCGATCCGCTCGAGCTGCTCGTCGGAGACCCCGTCGGCGCGCAGGTCGGCGAGCACGCCGGCGCCGCGCTTCGGGCTCGCGACGAGACCGATGTACGGCACACCTGTTTCGAGCCCGCGCCGCAGCGTGTGGAGCTCGTCCCGCCCATGTGCGGCCACGACGACCGCGAGATCGCCGGGCGACGGGTCAGGGGCGCCTGCCTCCACGGCGATCACGTTGAGGCCGAGCTCCGCGCCGAGCGACCGGACGGCCGCCGCGACCGGGGAGCCCCCGACCACGAGCACGCGTGGCGCAGGCAGCGCCGGTTCGAGAAAGACCTCGATGGCTCCCCCGGAGAGGCAGGGGTTCTGAACCGTCACCGCCCCCTCGTCGTTCGCGATCTCACGACCCGGATCGTCGGGGGCGACAGGCGGCCCGTCGGGAACGATGCGCAGCAAGATCGCCTCGCCGGTCGCAAGCGCTTGCAACGCGTAGACACGCACGCTCTGCTGGGCGCACTCTCCGCCGACGAAGCCTTCAATCGTGCCGTCGCCGAGCACGAGCGCGACGTTGCCCGCCTGCGCGCTCGTCGGACGCTGCGCACGCACGACCGTCGCTGTTACGAACGCCGTGCCCTCTGCGGTGAGCTCTTGCGCCCGCCGCGACACAGCGGCGCTCATCATTGCGGTGGCTCGGGCCGCCCCTGCATCGCAGCCCAGACACGGGCCGGGGTACAGGGCATGTCGAGTTGATCGACGCCATGCGTCTGGTACAGCGCGTCGATGACCGCGTTCACGATCGCGGGCGGCGACCCGACGTTCGGCGACTCGCCGACTCCCTTGGCCCCGAGCGGATGGTGCGGGCACGGCGTGACCGTCTCGCCGAGCTCGAAGTCGGGACACTCGAGCGNNCCGATGCCTTCGGCGAGCCCGCCGTGGATCTGGCCGTCGACGATCATCGGGTTGATGCGCACGCCGCAGTCGTCGACTGCGATGAAGCGCCTGACGGTGACCTGGGCGGTGTCGGGGTCGATGTCGACGACGGCGATGTAGGCGCCGTAGGGGTACGTGAGGTTCGGCGGGTCGTAGATCACCTGCGCGTCGAGCCCGCCCTCCATTCCGGTGGGCATCGCTTCGCCGCTGTACGCGCGCTCCGCGATCTCCTCGATCAGCGCGCCCTTATCGGGGTCTCCCTTGACGTACCAGCGGCCCTTCTCCCAGGCGAGATCCTCCGGCCTCGTCTCGAGCATCGTCGCGGCGATCAGACGGGCCTTGTCCCGTACCTTGCGCGAGACGACCGCAACGGCGGCGCCCGACACCGGCGTGGAGCGGCTGCCGTACGTGCCGAGGCCGTACGGCGAGCGGTCCGTGTCGCCGTGCCGCACTTCGACGTCCTCCGGCGGGATGCCGAGCTCCTCGGCGACGATCTGCGCGAACGTCGTCTCGTGGCCCTGCCCCTGCGTCTGGCAGCTGAGGCTGACGACCGCCTTGCCCGACGGGTGCACTCGCAGGTCGGCGCCGTCGTTCATGGCCAGTCCGAGGATGTCCATGTGCTTGCGCGGNNTCGGCGTAGTTCCCGGAGTCGTACGTCCAGCCGGTGGTGGTCTCGTAGGGGAACTGCTCGGGGCCGATGAAGCTGCTCATGCGCAGGTCGATCGGATCGACCTTCATCTCGAGGGCGAGCGCGTCGACCATTCGCTCCACGAGATAGACGGCCTCGGTGATCCGGAACGAGCAGCGGTACGCCACGCCGCCCGGCGCCTTGTTCGTGTACACGGCCTTGACCTGGACGTGGGCCGCCTCGAGGTCGTACGAGCCGCAGACGATGTGGAAGAACCCGGCCGGGAACTTCGTCGGCTGCGCCGTCGAGTCGAACGCGCCGTGGTCGGCGAGCACGTCGACCCGCAGTCCGGTGATCTTGCCGTTCTTCGCGCAGATCTCGCTGCGCATGATGTAGTCGCGCGCGAACCCGGTCGAGACGAGGTTCTC
>PLDP01000001.1 GCA_003136795.1 Actinomycetota bacterium | reverse complement strand
CACTACGCGGCGACGATTCGCGCGCTGAAGGCCAAGGTGCCCGACGCGTCGATCGAGGTGCTGACACCCGACTTCCTCGGCGTCGAAGAAGCCGCCCTGCAGACCGTGCTCGGCGCGCGACCGGACGTCTTCAACCACAACATCGAGACCGTTCGCCGCCTGCACCGCAAGATGCGCGGCGGCAAGGCGAGCTACGACGGTGCGCTCTGGCTCTTGCAACGCGCGAAGGAGATCGCCGACTACCCCGTGCTGACGAAGAGCGGGATCATCGTCGGCCTCGGCGAATCGAACGACGAGGTCGTGGAGACGCTGCGCGACCTGCGCGCGCACGGCGTCGACGTCGTAACGATCGGCCAGTACCTGCAGCCGAGCGCGAAGCACGCGACGATCGACCGCTGGGTGCATCCCGACGAGTTCAAGTGGTTCCGCGAGCAGGGTGAGGCGCTCGGCTTCGGCTCGATCTTCTCCGGCCCGCTCGTGCGCTCGAGCTACCGCGCGGACGAGCAGCGCCACGCTGCCGCCACCGGGCGCGGCGCCGTCTCCTACTAGAAACGGCGAGGGCCGCCCGAAGGCGGCCCTCGCGAGACGTGCGTGCCGCTTTCCCTACCCGGGGATCGCGGTGTGGGGACTGTGGTGCCTCGAGCCGTGGCCGACACCGTGCGGCGCATTCAGAATCGCGCCGAGGTCCTCCAGAATCCCGCCCGCACTCGCGGCGAGGTCTGGAACGAGCTTTGCGACGTCCGGCGTGCCGAGGCCCGTCGCGAGGTCGTAGCCCGGGCCCGCGTTGAACCCGACCGGCGAGTCCAGCGCGTTCGAGCCCACCGTGATGTCGTGGAAGTCGCTCTTCGTGCGACGGTCCTGAGCGATGCGGTAGAGGTTGTCGTTGGCGAACCCGATCGGGCCGCGGTGCTGCTGAGCGCGTGCCTGGTTCACGAGCGCGAAGATCGACGCCCACTGCGGGGAGCCGGCACTCGTTCCACCCACCAGGTAGAGGTGGGTGACCGTGTCACCCGGCAGGGTGTAGACCACGCCGACACCACCGGACTCCGACGCGTTGTACGACACGTCGGGGACGGTGCGAGTGCGGTAGCCGGTGATGCCCCGCTGCCAGGACGGAGCGCTGAAGAGCACGCTCGGCGCCCCTCCGCCCGCTGCGTCGATGCCGTAGGGGGACTCGTTCCAGACCTGCTCACCGCCGTAGCCGCCGTTCTGGTAGAGGCCGTTGTCGTACGGCAGGCCCATCGTGCCGCCGACGCCCGTGACAAGCGGGTCGGAGGCCGGGTAGCCGGCGATCGCAGGGGACGTGGTGCCGGTGTACTGCGTGAACGTGGCNNTCGGACGCCGCCTGGGCAGCACCGTCGTCGGTCTCCCAGTCGCCGAAGCTGTGCGAGACGACCGCGCCCGGGTAGCGGGGCAGGATCGCCTTTTCGGCGTTGTTCAGGTCGTTGTCGTCGTCGCTCGACGCAACAGCGAGGACGATCTTCGCCCCCGGCGCCATCGCGTGGGCGTACTCGACGTCGAGCGAGGTTTCGAGGCCCCAGTCAGGAAGGTCTCCCGTACCGGCCGCGGTCGCCGGCGGCCCGTTCTGGATCACGAACTTGCCCGGCGCCGGGTCGGCGATGCCAAACCGCGCGTCGAACTTCGTCAGGTCGCTCTGGATGTTCTGGCTGCCGTAGGCGTCGACGATGACGATCGTCTGGCCGGAGCCGTCGAGGTTCGTCGGAAAGTCGTAGGCCTTCGCGAGCTCGTACGGGCCGTAGCACGTGGCCCCGTAGAGCGTCAAGAAGATGGCGCAGCCACCGGGCGTCGAGTTGGTGATCGCCGGACCCTGCACCGCAGGCAGGTAGAACGTCGGCGCCGACGCGCGCGACGAGCCGCCGAAGGACGCGGCCACCACGACAGACGCTGCGAGCGCTGCCGCAGCGATGAGCCGCGAGCGTGTGATGAACCCCAAATTGCCCTCCCAGAATGAATTCGCCCCGTTGCCGCCGGAGCCCGTTACCGGTCACATCGTCGCGCAACTGGCGCAATTGTCAACCCGTAAACTGCGGTCAGGGCAGCGCAACGGTCGCGCAGGCAGCGCGAACCGGAGAGCGCCACACCGCGCGGACGCCGCCCGAAACCGCAGTGACCGACGACGGCCGGCACCCATGCGTCTCGGCGTCGGTCCACGACGCCGTGAACGCGCCGGTCGCCGACGCGGCGACGAGCTTCTGAAGCCGCTTCGTGCCGACGACGACGGTCAGCGAAACGCCCGTCTTTGCCGGAAAGCCGCGGCCGCTGACCGTGAGCGGCGCCGTGCCGCTGACCGCGACACTGGCCTTGGAGGTGCCCGACGTGACCGGCTGCGGCGGCGTGCCGCACGACTGCGGCGCCGACTTCCAGGATGCCCGGTCTCCCTGCGCGCCGACGGCGACGATGACGACGTGCCCGCAACCGGACGCAGACACCGCTTTCGCGAAGCGGGCGACGAACGTCCCGTGGTCACCGGCCACCACGGCCTTCGAGAGGCGAGAGGAACCGGCGGTCACCGTCACAACGACGCGCTCGCGCGCCTGGAACCCGGTCCCGGCGACGGTCGCCGGCGAGGCGTCGCTCAGACGCACCTGTGGTCGTGCAGCCCCCCAGGCCGCAGGCGCGATCGCTGCGAGAAGCAGCGCGGCCAACATGACCCGCATGCCCTCATGATGACAGACCCCGGGCCGGCCTGACGTTAAGCGACGCCGGCGATATCACGTGCACCGGGACGATTTCTTGAACCGATATCAACGGGTTGGAGTGTGCGCCTCGTCTCAGGCCACTAGCACTGCCCGATCGGCATGAACGACGAAGGGCCGCCCGAGGGCG
>PLDP01000282.1 GCA_003136795.1 Actinomycetota bacterium | reverse complement strand
GCTCGTCCACCGCTCGGCCCGCAAGCGCGGCATCGGAAGGCTGCTGATGATGGAGGCCGAAGCAGAAGCGCGGGCGGAAGGCAAGACCCTGCTCGTGTTGGACGCGGTGACCGGCGGCGACGCCGCGCGCCTCTATGCGCGCCTCGGGTGGACGACGGTCGGCGTGATCCCGAACTATGCGCTTTACCCGGACGGGCGGTCCTGCGACACGACCGTCTTCTTCAAAGCTCTTTGACGGAGTCCCCGACGCGGATCGTGCCGCCGGCGACGATGTCCGCGTTGATGCCGGCGCGATGGGCGAGCTCCTTGATGATGCCGGGCCGCGTCAGCGACTCGAGGTGCGAGCACGGCTCGCACAACTCGACGCCGAAGCACTCGACCTCGCCGACCACGAACCGCTTCCCGACGAAGTCGTTCAAGCGGACGCCGCGCACCGTCAGCTGGCGCCGCGTCTCGCCGGCCGCCAGTCCCGCGTTCTCGACGACCTCGGCTTCGACGAGCGTCAGCGCCTGACCGGGCCGCGCGCCTTCCTCGTGGAAGTGCCGGTCGCCTTCGAGCCCCTTGCCGGCCACGGCGCGCACCGAGTCGACCGTCCAGAGCTCCGGGACGCGCTTCTCGCCGAGATGGATCGCTTCGACTGTCATGGCCCGATCATGCACGAAGCGGCGGCTCAAGCCCTCGGCGCCCGGCGCCGATGATCTCGAGGTGCCGCCGTTCACGCTGATCGATCTGTTCGAGCAGATGGCGGAGGCGGGCGCCTCCGACCTGCATCTCTGCGTGGGCTCGCCTCCGGTTCTGAGGGTGCGCGGCGAGTTGAAGCGCATCGAGCTGCCCGTGCTCGACTCCCATGACCTGCGCGGGCTCATCTACAAGATCACGACGCTGGCGCAGCAGCAGACACTCGAGGTCGAGCGGGAGCTCGACTTCTCGTACGCGCTCGCCGACAAGTGGCGCTTCCGCGTCAACGTCTTCTTCGACCGCGAGTCGGTGGCCACCGCGGTGCGCCTCGTCCCGGCCGAGATCCCCACGCTCGAGCAGCTCGAGATGCCTGCGATTCTGCGGGAGCTCACGCTCCGCCGGCGCGGGTTGATCCTCGTCACCGGCCCGACGGGCAGCGGCAAGTCGACGACGCTCGCCGCGATGATCGACCGGATCAACGAGGAGCGCGCCTGCCACATCGTGACCATCGAGGACCCGATCGAGTTCATCCACGCCCACAAGCGCGCCGTCATCAACCAGCGCGAGGTCGGCGCCGACACACGCTCGTTCGCACGCGCCCTGCGCTCGGCCCTGCGCCAGGATCCCGACGTGATCCTGGTCGGCGAGCTTCGCGATCTCGAGTCGATCTCGATCGCGCTCACCGCCGCCGAGACCGGTCATCTCGTCTTCGCGACGCTGCACACGCGAAGCGCAGCGGGCGCGATCGACCGCATCGTCGATGTCTTCCCCGCCGAGCAGCAGGCGCAGGTGCGGGTCCAGCTCAGTAGCTCGCTGCAGGGGATCGTCGCGCAGGCTCTGCTGCCGACGGCCGACGGCGAGAGCCGCCATGCCGCGGTCGAGGTGCTGATCGCCGACGACGCCGTGCGGAACCTGATCCGCCAGGCGAAGCTGGAACAGGTTCACTCGTACATGCACACCGGAGGCAGGCGCGGCATGCACACGCTCGAGCAGGACCTTGCGAGGCTGGTGCAGGACGGCGTCGTCACGCTCGCAGACGCCTTGACCAACTCGAACGACTCCGCCCAGCTGCGCAGGCTCGTCCAGCGCGCCCCGGACGAGCCCGCCGCTTCGGCGGTCGCGTAGCGACCGGCTCGGCGGCACATGGCGCTCAGTTACGACTCGAGCGCCTGGTACCGCGCGACCGTGAAGGCGATCAGCACCGGGACGTTCACCATGAAGAGCGCGAGCATCAGCGTCATCACGACGAGCTGCGGGCCGCGCGTGTGGTCGTAGACGAACGCGTACTCGATCATCCCGGCGATCAACGCGTAGGCGAGGAGCGCCCAGCGGCCGACCTGGAAGAACAGTCCCCAGGCGAAGCCGGGGACCCGGGAGAGCAGCACGGCGTTCGTCACCTGCAGGCCGGCGGCGACGGCGAGCAGCACCAGCGCGAACCACAACGGCGCGTGCTTCGGCAGGTAGGCGGCCAGGTAGATCACGCCGCCGGCGATCGTGATCATCGACGCCGCCCCGATCTCAGTGACCGGCGGGAGCTTGCGGTCGATCATGCTCGCGGTCAACTGGCGAGCCTCGTCATGATGATCAGCGTCGCCACCTGCATGACGCCCGTGATGCCGGCCGTGTAGACGAAACGCTTCATCAGTTTCTCGATCACGCGTCCGTCGGGTTGGGCCTTCTTGAGCTCGAAGAGAACCGCGACGTTCGCCGGCTCGAGATACGCGAGCGCGATCACCGCCATCACGCCGACGACGGCGAAGGATGCGACGATCCAACCATGCCGCGGGTTCGATGTGTCGAGGAAACCGCTCAGCCGCGCCGTCTGAAAGCCTGCTGCGAGGGTCATCGTCACGACCGTCGGCATGATCAAGAGCATCTTCGGCATGAAGCGCGTCGAAAACTCGATCCGCGCCGGGATCGACATGCGCCCGATGATCGGGCCGACGACGAAGCCGACGAAGAGGTCGATGCCGGTCCAGAGCCCGCCGCCGACGACGTGGCAGAACATGAGTCCCCACGTCGAGTTGCGCGCGATCGCAACGACCACGCCGATGAGGATCACCGCGACGATCGGCAGTCCCTTGCGGGGAACGATCTCGAACGAGGGACGCTCGACCATGACNNCACTTGCTTCCCAGCCATACTCCGCGCGAGGATGGGGAGAACACGGTCACGGACGTCTGCGCCGC
The DNA here is from genome assembly GCA_003136795.1 of Actinomycetota bacterium. Lineage (GTDB taxonomy): Bacteria > Actinomycetota > Thermoleophilia > Gaiellales > Gaiellaceae > PALSA-600. Next base: position 1,972 of record PLDP01000282.1, on the reverse strand, counting down.
TCGCCGTGGCGCTTCTGGTTGCGGGCGCCGTGCTGACCGTCGGCGACGCACGGATCGCAGCCGCGTCGTCGTGCGGTCCGCGTTGGGCGACGCCGGCGTACACCGCCTCGGTCCAGCGCGCGATCGACTCCGCCACGGACCTCTGGGGCAACCAGCTGCTCGCGTCACGCACCGGGCCGACGCTCGCGGCGGCGCAGCGGCTGCTCGCCCCGCTGCTCCTCGCGACCCAGCGTCAGCAGCGCCCGCTGACGCCGTCCGGCTTCTACTACGTGCCGCTCTCGTTCGAGTTCAGATCCACCGGACCTGCGGTGTTCGCGCTCCACGTTGCCGACGGCAGCGAGATCATCACCCGCCACGTCGGTGGTCCGAGCCTCTCGTTCTACGTCGGCAACGGGCGCGAGCGCTACGGCTCGTGCACGCAGCGGCTCCAGCCTGCGAAGCTTGCGGACGGCTATCTGCCGATCGTGCAGACGTCGTACGTCGACGCGAATGGCGTCAAGTACACGCAAGAGTCGTTCGTCGGCCGGGCATACAGCGCACGCTCCGTCGTCAGCTTCGTGAAGCTCCACGTCGACGCGAGCACCGCGCGCTCCGGCGCGAGCGTTCGGCTCGTGCCGTGGAAGCTGCTTGCGCACACGGCACCCGACCGCCTCGCGTACAAGGGCGACGCGCGGTTGATCGTCAGCGACGGCGCCAAGTTTGTCGACGGCGTCGTTTCGTACCGCGTCGCGCGCGGAGACGAGACGACCGTCTACGCGGAGTGGCTCAACGGCCCCTCCGAGGCGGAGGCACTCCACGCCGATGCTCCGAGCTACGCCGCCGCCCGCGCAGCGGTCGTCAACTACTCGGAAACCCGTCTCACGTCGGGCATGCAGTTCGACGTGCCGGAGCCCGCTGTCCGCAACGCCGCGCTCGGGGTCCTCGGACAGGTGCTCGCGTTCGGGTGGCGCTACAGCGTCGGCAACCCGTACGAGGAGCTCTCCTTCGCCGAAGCGCTCGACTCTGCGGAGGTCGCGGCGGAATACGGCTTTCCCGACGTGGCCAAGTCGATCCTGCAGGCGTCGCTGCAGCGGCTCAAGGAGAAGCCGCAACGCTTCACCGCGTTCCGGGCAGGCCATCTCCTTTCGACCGCCGCCCTGTATTACCGCTTGACCCGCGACCGGACGTTCATCGAGCAGGAGACACCCGAGCTCGCCCGGCTGGCGAGCGAGATCCAGCGCCACCAGGTCAAGCGCGGGCCGGCGCGCGGCCGTCTGCGCCCCGAGAAGTTGTCGTCCGACATCCCGTACGACGTCGACAGCGTCAACGGCGCGATTGCGGCGTGGCAGGGGCTGCTCGCGATGGATCGCGTCTGGAGCGTCACAGGGCACAGCGGCACCGCCGCGCACGCGCGCATGCTCGCGCTCAGCATCGAGTCGGCTCTCCGGTCGGCTCTGCGCAAGGTGACCCGGCGCCTCCCCGACGGCTCGCTCTTCGTGCCCGACGCGCTCAACGCTCCGAATGCCGGCCCGTACGACAAGCTGACCAAGACCCGCGAAGGCTCGTATTGGAACCTCGTGATGCCCTACGCGCTCGCGTCGGGCTTCTTCCCGGCGCATTCCCGCGCGGCGCATGGGCTCGTCCACTACGTGCTGGCCCACGGCTCGCGACTGCTCGGTGTGCCGCGCGCGGACGCGCACATCACCTACTCGAACAAGCCGTACGGCTCGGGTCTCGGAGAGGTGTACGGCCTGAGCATGTCGCGGTTCATGGCGGACAACGACCATCCCGACCAGCTTGTGCTCAGCCTCTACGGGATGCTCGCGATCGGGATGACCCCCGGCACGTACATCTCCGGCGAGGCGATCTCGGTCGTGCCGGTCAACGGCGCGTACTACCGCTCGATGTACATGCCGCCGAACTCGGGGGCCAACGCGTCATACCTCGAGACGCTGCGCCAGATGCTCGTGCACGAGCGACGTGGAACGGACGG
>PLDP01000244.1:4054-4690 GCA_003136795.1 Actinomycetota bacterium | reverse complement strand
TCCCCGCCACCGCGCCGAGCACGGCCGCGAGCCCCCAGCCGAGCGAGAGCATCCAGCTGACCCTGATCCCGACGAGGCGGGCCGCTTCGGGCCGCACCGCCGCCGCGCGCATCGCGAGGCCGACCTTCGTGAACTGGAACAGGAGCCGAAGCAGGACGACCGATGCGATCGAGATGGCGATCGTCGAGATGTCCTGGCGCGAGAACGCGACGCCGCCGACGCGGTAGATATGCGCCGGGAACGCCGAGGGCATGAACTTGATCTCGCTGCCCCAGATCCAGCCGACTGCGCCCTCGACGAGGATCAGGAGCCCGATCGAGGCGATCACCACCGTCAGCTGGTTGCCCCGCCGCTCCACCGGCCTGATCGCCATCACCTGGACGAGGCAGCCGCCGACGAAGGCGATCGCGAGCGTGCTGACGAAGGCGAGCCAGTACGTGAGCCCCCAGTCGATCAGCTGCCAGGCGATGTAGGTCGTGAAGGTCGCGAGCGCGCCCTGCGCGAAGTTGATCACCTCGGTCGCGCGGTAGATGAGCACCAGCGCGACGGCGAGGCTCGCGTAGATGCCGCCGTTCGCGAGCCCGGAGATCGTCTGCTGCGCGAAGAGCGAGCTCCGCAACGAGCCGATCACGAGGA
>PLDP01000244.1:0-3990 GCA_003136795.1 Actinomycetota bacterium | reverse complement strand
GAAGATCTCGGCGGTGACGAGAGGCGCAAGACCGAGCGACGGCTCGTCGAGCAGGAGCAGCCGCGGCCGCTGCATCAGCGCCCGGGCGAGCGCGAGCATCTGCTGCTCGCCGCCGGACAGCGTCCCCGCTTGTTGCGCCTTGCGGTGGTCGAGCCAGGGGAAGTACTCGAGGACGCGCTGGAAGTCGTCACGGAGCGAGCCGCGGCGCACGTGCGCGCCGAGCCGCAGGTTCTCCCAGACGGTCAGCTCGACGAAGGTGCCGCGCCCCTCGGGAACGTGCGCCACGCCCAGGCGCGCCGTCGACTCGGGGCCGCGCCGACCGAGCGACTTGCCTGCGAGCTCGAGCGTGCCGCTTCGCCGGACCGTACCCGAGATGGCGCGCAGCGTTGTCGTCTTGCCGGCGCCGTTCGCGCCGAGGATCGCGACGATCTCACCCTCGTCGACCCTGAGACTGATGCCGCGCAACACCTGCACCTGGCCGTAGCGGGCGTCGACGTCCCGCAGCTCGAGCAGCGACCCCATACGGACGGTCAGTCAACCTGCATTTGACTCATCAGTCAATATTCGCGCATGACCGAAGCCGTGATCGTCTCAACCGCGCGCACGCCGATCGGCCGTGCTGCCAAGGGATCGCTCGTTGATGCCCGCCCCGACGACCTCGCTGCCTTCGCAGTCAACGCGGCCTTGGAAAAGGTGCCGGAGCTGCCGCGCGAGGAGATCGTCGACGTGATGATCGGCTGCGGTTTCCCGCAGGAACGACAAGGGATGAATCTGGGGCGGCGCGTCGCGCTGCTCGCCGGGCTGCCGGAAACGGTGCCTGGCACCACCGTCAACCGCTTCTGCGCGTCGAGCCTGCAGACGATCCGCATGGCCTTCCACGCGATCAAGGCCGGCGAGGGCGAGGCGTTCGTCGCCGGCGGCGTCGAGTCCACCTCGCAGGTGGCCGGCTACCCGAGGTCGGAAGAGGAGCTCCACCCCGCCCTGTTCGGCGACGACGCCCCGATCGCGAACGTCTACATCCCGATGGGGCTCACGGCGGAGAACGTCGCCGAACGCTGGGATGTCTCGCGGGAGGACATGGACCGGTTCGCGCAGCAGTCGCAGGAGCGGGCCATCGCCGGGCAGGACTCCGGCTTCTTCGCACGGGAGATCACGCCGTACAACGGTGTCGAGACCGACGACGGACCGCGGCGGTCGTCGACCTACGAGAAGCTCGCTTCGCTCGACCCGGCGTTCAAGCCGGGCGGCAAGGTGACGGCCGGCAATGCGTGCCCGCTGAACGACGGGGGCGCCGCGGTCGTCGTCATGTCGGCCGCCCGCGCGGCAGAGCTCGGGATCAAGCCGCGTGCGCGGATCCTCGCGTCGAGCGTGTCCGGCGTGGCGCCGGAGATCATGGGNNCAGGTGCTGCCCGTCTGCGGCGAGCTCGGCGTCGATCCGTGGAGCGACAAGCTGAACCCGCACGGCGGCGCGATCGCCGTTGGCCATCCGTACGGCATGACCGGAGCGCGGATCATGAACACGCTGCTCAACGACCTCGAGACGATGGATCGCACGATCGGCCTCGAGACGATGTGCGTGGGTGGCGGGCAGGGGATGGCGATGCTCGTGGAGCGGCTGAGCTAGCCCTGAGCGCGCTCGCGCTCTTTCTCGCGCTTGGCTCCTCGATCGTCTGGGGCGCCGCGGATTTCTCCGGCGGCTCTCTGACGAAGCGGCTGCCGGCGTTTGCGGTCACCGTTGTCTCGCAGGCGGCCGGGTTCGTCGCGCTCGTCGTCGTCGTCGCGATCCGCGGCGACGTCGGCGGCCGTTCCTTCGCGCTCGGCCTGCTCGCTGGCATCGGCGGCGGCGCGGGGCTCGCGGCGTTCTACCGCGCGCTGTCGCTTGGCACGATGAGTGTGGTCTCGCCCGTCGTCGCCTGCGGCGCGGTCGTGCCGTTCGCCGTCTCGATCGCGACCGGCGAGCGGCCTTCGGGACTGGCGCTCGCAGGCGCCGGAGCCGCGCTCGGCGGGGCGGTGCTCGCGTCGGTGGAGGAGCGGCGCGCGTCGTCCCCCGACCGCGCCCGTGCGATCGCGCTCGCAGTCGTCGCGGCGATTGCGCTCGGCCTCTTCGTCTATTTCCTCGGCCTGGGCAGCCGCCAGGGCGACGCGTTCTCGACGCTGCTCGGAGCGCGCGTCGGCTCGCTGACGCTGCTGCTCGTGCTCGCGTCCGCCCGGCGGGCTCCTCTGCGCGTGCCGCGCACGGCGCTCGCCGCGATCGTCGCCGTCGGCCTCGCGGACGTCACCGCCAACGCGCTCTTCGCCTTCGCGAGCAGCCACGCGCTGCTCGCCCTGGTCTCGGTGCTCGGCTCGCTCTACCCGGTCGTCACCGTCCTGCTCGCGCACGTCCTCCTCGGCGAGCGCCTGACGCGCACCCAGCAGGCCGGCGTGGCCATCGCCCTGGCGGGCGTGGCCGCCATCGCGGGCGGGTGATCCTGGGGAGCGTTTGTGGCACTTCGGTACACCTTGGTCTGACCACAAGACTGGTCTCGCTGCGGCCTGGCCGGAGGGGTTAGGTTCGCTCGTCGAGCCACGGCTTCAGCTCCGACCACAGGTGCTCCATCGTCGTCGTGCGCGCGGGATGGAGCGGGTCGTACGGGATGTAGTTGACGACGCGCACGATCCACGTCCCGTCACCACTGCCCTTCGAAACTCCGAGGTCGAGCACGTTGATACACGCCGGCGCCTGCTCGAACGTGCCGAAGTAGGTGCGACCACCGGCGAGCGCGTGCGAGAGCAGGATCCGGTTCACGCCGCCGTGGAGCACCGCGAGCGCCGTCTGCCACTCACGCGCCACGAGCTCGTCGAAGGCCGGCAGCACACGGTCGAGCGCCTCGCCGAGCGACTCGCCACCGAGGAACCGCGCGGCCTCGTCGCGCACCTGCAGCGAGCCGACGAACAACCGCTCGAGCTCCTCGGGCGGCACGTCGTCGAGACGACCGCCACGCCATTCTGCGAGCGCCGGCCACTGCTCGGGCTCGCGGTCCGGGGCGACCGCCGCCGCCGTCTCGAGCGTGCGGGGCAGGCCGCTCGTGACCACCAGGTCGAAAGCGACGTCGTCGAGCGCGCGATGTGCGGCCGCAGCCTGCTCCAGCCCGCGCGCAGTGAGACGCACGACCTCGGGGTCGCGCTGGCCGACATACGAGACCTCGGCATGCCGCATCAGGTAGAGCCGCCTGCGCACGGTGCGTAGCATCGCAGCGATGGCCGACAAACCCCCGCTGATCGTCGAGGAGAACGTCGAGGCATTCCTCGACGCGCGCGGCCTCGGCAGCGGCCCCGTCGTCGCGACGCGGATCGGCGACGGCGGCGGCTCGAACTTCACGTTCCTGATCGAACGCGGCCACGACAAGTTCGTGCTCCGCCGCCCGCCACGCCCGCCGCTGCCGCCCTCGGCCCACGACATGGTGCGCGAAGCCGGCCTGCAGAACGCGATCCGCGCCGCCGGCTTCGCCCGGCTCGCCGACATCGTCGCGGTCTGCGAGGACGAGAGCGTGCTCGGCGTCCCGTTCTACGTGATGCGCTACCTCGACGGCCACGTGCTCACGAGCGAGCTGCCGCCGGGGCTCGGGACCGAGGAAGCGCGCAGCACGCTCGGCCTCGACCTCGTCGACACGCTCGTCGAGATCCACTCCGCCGACGTCTCACGCGACGAGCTCGCAGCGTTCGCGCGACCCGGCAGCTACCTGGAGCGCCAGGTCCGCCGCTTCACCCAACTCTGGGAGATCAACAAGACCCGCGAGCTGCCGCAGGTCGAGCAGGTCGGCGCGTGGCTCGCCGCCAACCTGCCGGAGCCGCTGCCGTCGACGGTCGTGCACGGCGACTACCGGCTCGGAAACATGATGGTCGCGCCCGGCGAGCCGAACCGGATCGTCGCGGTGCTCGACTGGGAGATGGGCGCGATCGGCGACCCGCGTGCGGACGTCGGCTACCTACTCGCGACCTACACGGAGCCGA
>PLDP01000268.1 GCA_003136795.1 Actinomycetota bacterium | reverse complement strand
CGCGCTTGCGTCGGGCCGCCCCAGTGCGTGTGGTGCCCGAGCGGCGCCAGCTCCGCGGCACGCCGGGCGCGCTCCAGCCAGCGCTCCTCGTCCTCGCCCGACGCGGCGTGCGGCGGCCGGAGCAGGGGCGTGACCACGAACCCCGCGGGACGCCGCTCGAGCAGGCGCTCGAAGGCCCGCCAGACCGCGTCGTCGAGCGGTCTCTCGACGTGGCACGAGACGACCGCGTACCGTTGAAGTTCCTCCATCGTGCGCATCTTCGCAGCCAAACAGACTCGAGCTGTTGCCGCCGTGATCGCTGCCTCCGCGCTGCCGCGGCTCGCGGTACTGGCACTCGAGCGCGGATCCATCCTCACCGCCTACACGGAGAAGAGCGACGACTTCGCTCGGACCTTCGTCGCGTCGGGAACGTTCGGATTCGTCGCCGGACACCCGTCGGCCTCGACGCAGCCGCTGTACGGGTACTTCCTGATCCCGCTCTACTGGATCCTCGGCCGATCGTGGGAAGTCGTCGGGATCGCCCAGATCGTCCTCGCAGCGGCGACGGCCGTCCTCGTGTACTTCATCGCGCGACTCGTCGCTCCGCGCTTCGCACTCCTGGCCGCCGTCGTGTCGACGCTCAACCCGTACCTGATCTGGCACGACGTCCATGTCAACCGCGAGATCACCGACCAGATCGTGCTCGCAGCGATCGTGTTGGTGTCATTGCTCGCCGTTCGCCGCCGGTCGCTTCTTCTGCCGGCGCTGCTCGGAGCGCTCAGCGGCGTGGCGGTCCTCGGCAACTCGCGACTCGCAGCCGTGCCGGTGCTCCTCGCCGTCTTCGTCTGGTTCTTCGCACCCGGTCGCCGAATCCTGCCTGCGCTGATCATCGTCGTAACTGCCGTCGTCGTCGTTACACCGTGGCTCGTTCGCAACGACGTGCAGGTCGGCTGCTTCGCCGTCACGACCGACGCACGTGCTCTCTGGAAGGCGAACAACGCGAACACGTACGCGACGCTCGCGGCGGGAAAGTGGATCGACGATGTGCCGCAGCCCTCATCGTTCCCGCCGACGGCCGAGGACGCCGCCGCCACGTATCACTCGACGGGGCGGTATCCGCCGGTCAACGAATGTGCGCAGATGCACTACTTCGAGCACCTCAGCATCAAGTTCATGGAACACCATCCCGGCGAGAAGGCGAAGCTCGCGCTACAGGCGACCGAGCTCCTCTGGGACCCACGCGTGCACGAGACCCAGGGTCGGTCCGGGAAGGGGACCTGGCGCGACACCGCTCGCAGCATCGTCGAGCCAATCTGGGCGATCCCGGTCATGCTCCTGGCCGTGGCCGGCCTGTTCCTGGCGGCCGACCGGCTGTTCACGCTGCTGGCGGCGTCTCTGCTCGTCTACAACACCCTTGCGGCGATGATCTTCGCCGGGACGACGCGCTACCGCATTTCGTTCGACTTCCTGCTCGTCCTGCTCGCCGCCGCCGCGCTCGACCGCCTCGCGAGCTCGTCCCGATACAGGCGCTCGACGCCGTCGGCGGCAGACTCCGCCGAGAACTGATCGAGCGCGCGACGGCGGGCGGCGGCGCCGTAGGCGCGCACGAGCTCGTCGTCTCGGGCCAGCACGACGATTGCACGCGCAAGGGACTCGACGTCCTCGGCCGGGACGACGGTGCCGGTCTCCCCGTCGGCGACGATCTCCGGCAGGCCGCCGACGTCGCTGACGATCGCGGCGCGCCCGCGCTCGGCCGCCTCGAGCGCGACCATGCCAAACCCCTCGCCGCGTGACGGCACGACGACGATCGCATTCCGCTCGTAGACCTCGGCCACCGGCGCGACGCGGCCGAGGAACGTGACGCCGTCGGGCGCGCCCGCGCGGAGCTCCGCGTCGAGCGGTCCGGCGCCCGCGAGCTCGAGCGTCAGCTCGGGCAGCTCCGCGCGCGCCTGCGCGAACGCGCGGAGCAGCAGGTCGAAGCCCTTGATCGGGATCAGCCTGCCGACAGTGGCGAGGCGCGTGGACGCGGGCGGAGGCGGCGGCTCCCGCCCGGCCTCGATCCCGTAGTGGACGACGGTGAAGTCGCTCTCGCGAAAGCCTTCCGTGCGCGCGAGGTAGCGCGCGAGCCCGTGCGAGATCGCGATTTGCCGGTGCGCGAGCCTGCCGACGGCGCGATCGGCCCTCGCGATCACCCGGCTCGACCGAAACTCGTTGAAGCCGTGCTTCGTGCTCACCCGCACCGGCACGCGCGCGAGCGCCGCCGCAGGCAGTCCGAGCAGGTCGGCGTGCACGAGATGGGTGTGCACGATCGTCGCGCGGCGCCACAGGAGCCGCGCCGGGACGGTCGGGTCGAGGTCGAAGCGCATGCGCCACGCGTCGGTCGGCACGTCGTGCGCGCGCATCGCCTCGACGAACTCGCGCGCGCCGGGCTCGCCTTCGTGCAGCACGAGCATGCGCGCGTCCCAGCCGCGTCGCCGCAACAACGGCAGCAGCGAGAGCAGGTGCGCCTCCGAACCGGACACGCCGGACACCTTCTGGATGTGCAAGACGTCCGTCATCGGGCGGCTTCCAGCACGCCGTCGGCCCAGTGGCCGACCGAGTGGTCGCGCTCCACGCGCGCGCGCAGCTCACGGCCGATCGAGGCCCGCGCCTCCGGGCCGGCGTCGACCAAGCCGCGGATGCGCTCGGCGAGCACCTGCGCGTCGTCCTGCGGAAACGAGAGCGGAGGCTCGATGCCCGCGAGCAGCGAGTCGAAGCCCGGGTTCGAGACGAGCACGGGCAGGCACGATGCCGCCGCCTCGAAGACGACCTTGTCGAGCGCGCCGCTGCGCATGTTGTTGACGAGCGCGCCCGCGTGGGCGTAGACCTCGGCAATCTGCGTGCGCGGGACCGGGTCCTCCACCGGATGCGCGAGCTGTGCGCGGTAGGCGCGCTCCTCGTCCGTCAGCGAGGGCCCGCGCAGCTCGAGCTCGACGCCGTCGACGAGCGCCGCCGCCTCGACGATCGTGTCGAGCCCTTTGGCGGCCGACGTCCGCCCGAGCGCCAGCAGACGCAGCGGGCCGTTCGACCGCTCGACACACGGGATCGCGTCGATGTCGATGCCGTGCCCGATCGCCTGCACCTTCGACGAGACGAGCGGGAACGAGCGGCGGTCGACCGTGAGCACGGAGGTCGACACGCGTTCTGCGGCGCGCAACAGCTTCGAAGGCCGCCAGTGCGTGAACCAGAGAAGGAGCGGAATGCGCAGCGGCCGCACGAGCGGCGCTGCGAGCACCGCGTAGATCGGCGACATGTGCGCGAGCACCGCGACCGGGCGCGTGCGCAGCTCGGGCGCCAGCGCGGCCACGAAGCGCGCGCCGCGTAACGCCTGCGTCGGCGCGGCGATCGTCTTGACGCGCACGTTCGCCGGCAGGCCGGCCTCGCGGGCGACGAGCGTCAGGACGACGAGCTCGTCGACGCGCTCCGCGAGCGCGCGCAGCATCGGCACGGTCGCGCCGAGCGCAGGATCGTCGGGGTCGACACGCTGCGTGACGACAATGAGCTTCACGACTCGACCAGCTCCCGCATGCGCTCCGCGTACTCCTCGGGCGAGACAAGCCAGCGCTCACCGGCGGCACGCGCGTTCGCGGCCAGCCGTTCGAGCTCGTCGCGATCGTCGAGCACGCGCAAGGCGGCAGCGATCGCCCGCGGGCTCGGCTCGAAGAGGATGCCGTCGACGCCATCGGTGACGAGGTCGGGAATACCGCCGACGTTCGAGCCGAGCACGGGGCGCCCGCGCAGATGGGCCTCGATGACGACGCGGCCCATCCCTTCACTGCGCGACGGGAGGATCAGCACCGAAGCCGCATCGAGTGCGGCGACGACCTCGCCGGTCGAAAGCTCGGGCTGCCACGTCGCGAGGCCATCGGAGACGAGCGCTGCCACGACATCGGTGCGCGTCCCTTTGCCGACGATGCGCAGCTCCGCGTGCGGGCGCGCGCGCCGCCACGCCTCGGCGAGCCCGTCGATGTTCTTGTAGGGCTCGAGCACGCCGACGAAGAGTGCGACGGGCCGCTCCGGCAGCGGCGCGGGAGGCGCGGTGAACGGCGCGAGGTCCATGAAAGCCGGGAAGACCGCCGCCGGCTCGCGGCCGGCTTCGCGGGCGAGCCGCTCGGTGTACGGCGAGACCGCGCGCACCTTCGCAGCGTGGCGCACCGCCCAGGTGCCGGCCGCATCTGCGACGCGGGCGATTGCGCGCCGTCCTGCGGAGCCGTAGAGCCGGCCGAAGGTGCGCCAGTCGCCGTGCAGCTCGACGATCACCGGCACGCCGGTGCGGGCAATAAGCGCGGCCGCGGCCTCGAACGGGCTCTGCGCGACGATCGCCTGCGGACGGAACGCGCGCGCCTCACGCCGGATGCGGGCGGGCAGCGAGAGCCAGAAGCGCGGGCCGTCGAGCGCCGTGCGCGGCCGCAGGCGGAACGTGTCGTCGCCGCGACCGCGGTCCGGCGATGCGGCAACCACGCGCAGGTCGAAGACGCGGCCGAGCGCGTCCCACTTGAGCCGCAAGCTCGGCGACAGCGGCACGCGGTAGCGGTTGCGCGCGACGAAGAGGACGCGTTTCATCGCGCAGCCTCCTCGAGGATCGCTGCGAGCCGCGCGTACACCGCGTCCGCGCCGTAGGCCGCGACCGAGGGCGCCGCGGCGGCGCGCAGGCGCGCCTGCAGCTCCGGGTCGCCCAGGTAGCGCCGCACGGCCGCCGCGAACGCTCCGGCGTCGCCCGGCTCGACGAGCAGGCCGTTCTCGCCGTCGGTCACCACCTCGGCGACGCCGCCCGTGCGCGTGGCGATCACCGGCGTCCCCACCGCGAGCGCCTCGACGACGCCGTGCGGGAAGTTCTCCCAGGCGGAGGTGAGGATCGCCGCGTCAGCCGCGCGCAGGAGGCCGAGCACCTCGGCCCGCGGCAGCGGTCCCAGGAACTCGACGCGCTCGCCCGCCGCGGCCTCGAGCCGCGCGCGCTCGGGGCCGTCACCGGCGATCAGCAGTCGCACACCGTCGAGCTCGCGCAGCGCCGCCAGCGCGACGCCGAGATCCTTCTGCGCGGTCAGCCGGCCGGCGAAGGCGAGCACGGGCCGCGGCCCGGGGTCGAACGCGCCCGCGTCGGTCACCCGCGGAGCCGCGTTCGGCAGCAGCGTCACGCGGTCGGCGGGCACGCCCCACGAGACGACGAGGTCGCGCATGAACGCGCTCGGGCAGACGATGTGCGCC
>PLDP01000100.1 GCA_003136795.1 Actinomycetota bacterium | reverse complement strand
CAGCAGAGGTTCGTGCCGGTCGGGATCTGGCACCACATCTCGACGGCGCCGTATCCGGGCGCCACCTGCACGACCGGTTGCGTGAACGGCCATTTCCCGAAGACGCTCTTGATCCTCGGGGGCGACGGCCTGCTCGGCCGGGATCTGTTCCTGCGGCTGCTCTACGGCGCGCAGACGTCGCTCGAGGTGGCCGGGCTCGCCACCCTGGGCTCGGTGGCGCTGGGTGTCCTCATGGGCCTGCTCGCCGGCTACTTCAGGGGCTGGGTCGATACGGTCGTCTCGCGTCTGGTCGAGATCACGATGGTCTTCCCGGCCCTGCTCTTCATCATCGCGGTGCGGGCCGTCGCGGGCGACAAGTTGAACGCGATCACGTTCGGCTTCCTCGCCCACGGCGTCTTCACGATCGCCTTGATCTTCAGCGTCTTCGGCTGGTTCTATCCCGCCCGGATCATTCGCGGAGTGGTCATGTCGCTGCGCGAGAAGGAGTTCGTCGAAGCGGCCAGGATGACGGGCGCCAGCGACCTCAGGATCATGCGCTCGCACCTGCTGCCGCACCTCGTCGCGCCGATCATCGTCTACTCGTCGCTGATCGTGGCCACGAACATCATCGGAGAGGCCGGCCTGTCATTCCTCGGTCTCGGCATCTCGGCGCCGACCGCGAGCTGGGGGACGCTGCTCGCTGCGGGACCGGACTTTTACCTCACGCAGCCCTGGCTGATGCTGTGGCCCGGCCTGTGCATTCTGCTGACAACACTCTCCTTCAACCTGCTCGGCGACGGTCTGCGGGACGCGTTCGACCCGCGGGCACGTATCTAACGCAAAGGGGGAAAACCCCAGGAATTTCCGGCAAGGGGCCTAACTATTCAGGTGCGACGGCGTCACATTGCACGCCGGTGTCTATTCGGTAATGACCCTGTTAACATGCGGCGCCGCTTGCCCGGTGGGCGGTTCCAAACAGAGTGGAATGAGGAAGGAGTCAGATGCGCAGGAAGCAGTTGCTCTCCATGTTCATGCTCGTCTTGGGTGTGTCGCTACTCGTCGCGGCCATGACGGTCGGTGCAGCGAGCTCGGCGACGCAGAAGGCTGGCAAGACGGGCGCGGCCAAGGGAGGCACCCTCAAGCTCAACGAGTCGAGCGAGGACTTCGACTACGTCGACCCCCAGATCGCCTATCGCACCGACGACTGGTCGATGCTGAACGTCACGGCGATGCCGCTCGTGGGCTTCCCCGAAAAGTCAGGTGTCGCCGGGACGCAGCTGTACCCGATCGGCGCGACCTCGTTTCCGACCGTCTCCAAGGACGGGAAGACCTATACGTTCAAGATCCGGCCGGGCATGAAGTTCAGTGACGGCTCGCCCGTGACGGCCGCTGCATACCAGCGGGCGATCGAGCGCGTCCTGAGCCCGAAGATGGGCTCGCCGGTCGGCGTCAACATCCATCTGCAGGACGAGATCGTCGGAGGTGCCGCGTTCCTGAGCGGAAAGAGCGCGCACATCTCGGGCGTCTCCGCCAAGGGTCAGGTTCTGACCGTCCACCTGACGTCGCCGAACGCGACGTTCGTCACACAGATGGGCATGCAGTGGTTCACGGCGACCAAGCCGAACACGCCGTACTCGAGCCAGGGCCTGAACACGTTCCCGTCCGCCGGCCCGTACTACATCTCGAGCCGCGATCCGGGTCGTAGCACGGTGCTGAAGCGGAACCCCTACTACAAGGGGAGCCGCCCGGCGAACCCGGACGAGATCGTCTTCACCCCGAATGTCGATCCGGACCAGTCGCTGCTGCAGGTCAAGGCAGGACAGGCCGACCTGGACATCGTCGGCAACGTGCCGACCTCCTCGGCCGATCTCGCCAAGACGTACGGTGTCAACAAGGGTCGCTTCTGGGTGGGCGCAAGCTCGTGCGTGGAATACATGAGCATGAACACGAGCCGCCCGCCGTTCAACAACCTCGCTCTGCGGAAGGCCGCCAACTGGGCGATCGACCGTCCGGCGCAGGTTCGCCTGCTCGGCGCGTTTGGCGGTCAGCGCACGGACCAGCTCCTGGTTCCGGGCATCCCGGGATACAAGCCGTACAACGTGTACGCACTGAAGGGCGCCGACGTCGCGAAGGCGAAGCAGGTCGGCGGCTCGGCGATTGCCTCGGCAGCGACGATCAACTTCGTCCACACGACGAGCGCGGTGTCGACCAACCGGGCGCAGATCGCTGAGTACAACCTCAAGCAGGCCGGCTTCCATGTGACGGACGTGCCGACTCCGGCGACGACCTTCTACCAGGTCGTTGGCGCGAAGGACACGACGTACAACTTCACCTCGAATGGTGGATGGTGCGCCGACTACTTCGACCCGTACGACTACCTGAACGTGCTGTTCGACGGCCGGACGATTCAGGCGAACAACAACGTGTTCTACACGTACTTCAACAACGCCACGTGGAACTCACAGATCGACAAGGCAGCCCTGTTGTCGGGTGCCGCACGTGCCTCCGCGTACGCGAAGCTCGATCAGGAGCTGATGGTGAAGTACGCACCGGTCGTGCCGTACGTCGTCGTGACCGAGCACTTTCTCACCGCGGCTCGCGTGCACAACTGGATCTACAGCACGTACTTCGGCGATCCGTACTACAACGCTCTGACGGTCGGATAGCCAAACGAACATGACTACCCGGTAGGGTTGGTCGGAGAGGCGCCGCTGGGCGCCTCTCCGACCACCGCCGGCCCTCGATTTCGAGACGAGACGTAGATGACCCAGTTCCTCATACGCCGGCTTTTCTGGGCCGTATTCCTGTTCTTTGTCGCGACGATCATCACGTACCTGATCTTCTGGGTGATCCCGGCGGATCCGGCGGCGCTCGCGGCCGGCAAGGCGGCGTCGCCGGCGGACATCCTGCGGGTGCGTCACTTCCTGCATCTCGACCGGCCGATCTGGGAGCAGTACTACTACTTCGTCCAGAACCTGGTCGTCCACCGCTCGCTCGGCATGTCCTTCGTGAACCGCGAGTCGGTGGACTCGATCATCGGCAAGGACGCACCGGTGACCGCCTCGCTCGTCTTCGGCGGCGCCGTGTTCTGGCTCTCGCTTTCGATCCCGGTCGGCATCCTGTCGGCGCTTCGACCGCGCTCGATCCTCGACCGCATCACGATGACCTTCGTCCTGATCGGGATCTCCGCGCACCCGGTCTGGATCGGCCTCATCCTCTCGTTTCTGTTCGGCTACAAGCTTCACCTGACGCCGATCGCGGGCTACTGCAACTTCATCCCGGGATCTCCGGGCGCCCAATGCGAAGGCCCGGTGCAATGGGCCTACCACATGATCTTGCCGTGGATCACGTTCATGATCCTCTTCGCGGCGCTCTACGTGCGTCTCGTCCGAGCGAACGTGATGGAGACGATGTCCGAGGACTACGTGCGGACCGCGCGGGCCAAGGGTGCCTCGGAGCGTCGCGTCATGGTTCATCACGTGCTCCGGAACAGCATGCTGCCGGTCGTGACGATCCTCGGCATGGATCTCGGGCTCGCGCTCGGGGGCGCGATCTTCACCGAGACGATCTTCAACCTGCCCGGCCTCGGCCGTGAGGTGATCTCGGCCTACAATGCCGACGATTTGCCCGTAATCACCGGCGTCGTCGTCTTCTCCACCATCTGCGTGATCATCTTCAACCTCATCGTCGACGTCACGTACGGGTTCCTCGACCCCCGGATCAGACCCAGTTGATGCCGGCGCTCGAGGTCAAGGATCTCGCCACCACGTTTCACACCGACGACGGTCTGGTCAAGGCCGTGTCGGGCGTCAGTTTTTCCCTCGATCAGGGGAAAACCCTCGGTGTCGTGGGCGAGTCGGGCTCCGGCAAGAGCGTCACGTTCCTGACCGTGATGGGCCTCGTCGACCCGCGCCATGCACAGGTGTCCGGATCGGTGCTCCTGAACGGCGAAGAGATGCTCGGCGCGAGCCAGGCTCGTCTCCGGCAGATCCGCGGAGCGACGATCGGCATGATCTTCCAGGATCCGATGACCTCGCTCAACCCGGTGAAGACGATCGGCTGGCAGCTCGAGGAGGCGGTTCTGATCCACCAGGACGTCACGCGCAAGGAGGCTCGGCGGCAGGCGATCGAGATCCTCAAGGAGGTCGAGATCCCACGCTCCGACCAGCGCGTTGACGACTATCCGCACCAGTTCTCGGGCGGTATGCGACAACGCGTGATGATTGCGATGGCGCTGATCAACAACCCCGAGGTTTTGATCGCGGACGAGCCGACGACCGCGCTCGACGTCACCACGCAGGCGCAGATCCTGCGCCTGATGGGTCGCCTCCAGCAAGAGCATCAGATGGCGATCGTGATGGTCACACACGACCTGGGCGTCGTCGCCGAGCTCGCCAACGATGTGATCGTCATGTACGGCGGGAAGGTCGTCGAGCAGGCGAACGTCGACGACCTGTTCGCGCGACCGGAGATGCCGTACACCTGGGGCCTGCTCGGCTCGCTGCCGCGTCTCAACGCCGAGGGCTCACGTCTCGAGCAGATCCCGGGCCAGCCGCCATCGTTGCTCAACCCGCCGAGGGGCTGCCCCTTCAACCCACGTTGCGCGTTCGTGATGGACGTGTGCCGCACCGACCTGCCCGAGCTGCGGCGGTCGGACAACGGCGAGGAGCACTACTTTCGCTGTCATCTCGACGACGAGACGCGTACCCGCACCTGGGAAGCGAAGCATGCGGCGCTCGTCAGCAAGGATGCTGCGGCGTGAGCAGCACGTCTGAGCTCCTCCGGGTCGAGGGTCTGGAGAAGTACTTCCCGGTGAGGAGGGGACTGATCTTCCAGCGGGAGGTTGGGTCGGTCAAGGCGGTCGACGGCGTCGATTTCGTCCTGAACGCCGGGGAGACGCTCGGCGTCGTTGGCGAATCCGGCTGCGGCAAGTCGACCATGGCCCGCTGCGTCGCGCGGCTGCTCCAGCCGACTGCGGGAAAGATCTTTTTCGAGGGGCGGGACATCACCCACCTCGACCGCACGGCGATGCGCCCGATCCGCCGCGAGATGATGATGGTGTTCCAGGACCCGTATGCGTCTCTCAACCCGCGCAAGCGTGTTGGTTTCATCGTCGGCGAGCCGCTCGAGGTGCACCGCATCGGCACCAATGCCGAGCGGAAGCGCCGCGTCCAGGAGCTCCTCGAGATCGTCGGGCTCAGCCCTGAGCACTACAACCGCTTTCCGCACGAGTTCTCGGGCGGGCAGCGGCAGCGCATCGGCATCGCGCGAGCACTTGCGATCAACCCGAAGCTGATCATCTGCGACGAGCCCGTTTCGGCCCTTGATGTGTCGGTGCAGGCCCAGATCCTGAACCTGCTCAAAGACCTGCAGGAGGAGTTCAACCTCACCTACGTCTTCATCGCTCACGACCTGAACGTCGTCCGCCACATCTCGGACCGCGTGATGGTCATGTACCTCGGCCGTGCGGTCGAGGTCGGGACTCGCAACGACCTCTTCCGCGAGCCGAAGCACCCGTACACGGGCGCGCTTCTGTCGGCGGTGCCGATCGCGGAGCCCGCCCTCGGACGCTCGCGGCGGCAGATCGTTCTCGAGGGCGACGTGCCCAGCCCGCTCAATCCGCCCGAAGCCTGTCGCTTCCACCCGCGCTGTCCGCGGTTCGTCCCCGGCAAGTGCGACGTCGACTCGCCGGCGCTCTTGCAGATGGGGAGCAACGAGGGCCACCTGGCCTCCTGCCATTTTCCGTTGGAGCGGTGGCCGATGTCGGATGACGAGATCCGGCAGCACGCCCCGATGGTCGGCGCGCCCGACTAGCGCGAGAACGTCCTTCGTACTAGGAGGGCTTCGCCGTTCTAGACGGGCACGCCGTAGTAACCGCGGACGGCGCCGTCCGCGATCGCCGGCGAGACGACCCGCAAGCGCGGCACGTCGAACGTCGCGTTCACCCTGGGATCCGCCGGGAAAACCGCGAGCAGCGTCCGGCTCGTGGGGGCGCTCGCTACCCGGCCACCGTCGCGCTGGCGCGAGGTCGGTGTCAGGATGAGCAGTGCGGCGAGCGCCGCGACGGCAACTGCGGCAGCGAGCCCGGTTGCGCGACGTCGGATGTTCTGACCGGTTGCCTGAGCCACAAGGATGGGTTGCGGCAATCGCTCGAACGCGGTGGAGCGCAAGAGATGCGTTTGGGCGGACACCTGCGTCGCGAAGGCGTGGCAGGAGGGACATCGACTCAGATGCCGGTCGAGCAACGCCGCCTCGAAGGTCGAGAGCAAGCCGTCGAGCTCGAGCGAGGCCAGCTCGCGTGAGCGTTCACACTGTTTGGGCACCACGCCCTTTATGACGCCACGCGCGTCCTGAAGTTAGACCTCCTAGAAGGTGCGATGTCTCGGATCGAGCAGGCTGCCGAGCACGATCGCGAGAATTCCGGCCACGAACAGCAGCACTGCCGTCTGCGTCGCCTCGGAGCGCTCGTCGAGCGTCGCGCGCCGGATCCTGCTGGAGCCGAAGAGCGGTGCCGTCTCGCCTGTCTTGGAGACGCCGCGCATGGGCCCCCTGACCCCGAAGAGGAAGCAGCCGCTGAGTAGAAGAGCACCCAGGACGTAGAGACCGACGGAGATTGCGTACTCGATCCCGGCACCGGCTGCAAGTCCGAGCAGCGCGGAGACCGCAACAGTCGCGCCGAGGAGCGCCAGTGAGATGCTCGCGATACGGCGGAGTCCGGCGAGCAGCATGTTGGGTCGCAGGTGCCGGCTTAGCCGGGCGCCATCGGGATCGGCGGACGCCAGTTGGGCTCGAAGTAGTTCACGAGCCAGCGGCCGGTCGACTTCCCGCCCTCCCGCTTGAGGCCGACGAAGAAGAGCAGCGACGGCCGCGTCTCGGTGCCCGGCCGCGCGTGCAAGTTCACTTCGAAGAGCGCCTGGGACTGGTACGAGTAGTCGACCTTGAAGCCGACGGTCTTTGCGTTGTCCGCTTGGTAGTAGAGCACGGGGATGTTTCCTCGATCCCATTGCGCCCGGGTCAACCCGCCTCGCAGATCGGGGTGGACGAAGGAGTAGGCAGTATCGAGATCCTTGCGGGCCACGGCCGTCTCGATGAAGCGGCGCGAAAGTGCGATCTCTGCCGCCGAGACCGGCGTCCTCTTCTCGGGGGGGCTGACCTGCGCAGGCTTGTTCGAGAACTTGTCGGGGAACGCGTTGCCCGTGCCCTTGAAGACGACGGTGGCGAGGATCGCTGCGAGCCCGGCGAGCAGCACGGCGCCGCTCACCCAGAGCAGCCTGCGCTGTCGGCGCGGCGAGCCCCAGAGGGCGCCGCTGATGCCACTCATGTTCGCCATCGATTTCTGAGACTACGGTAGCAACGAAGAAGTTAGGGCCCGCGCTCTTTCCCAGCCGCTCGGAGGTAGTTGGAGGGAAGCGGCGGCAGCCCGTCGTTGGCGGTCCGACGGTAGCAACGGGAGTATCGTGCGGGCTGGTGCTTGCGAACCCCGTGACCTCACGCGTCTGAAGCCTCGATCATGCCGAACGTGTGTCGGCAGCATTGAGGCGAGCAGAGCTTCGTTGGGGCTGCCCGCCACGCGAGCGTTCCGCTAGGCTGCGCCTGCCCAAGTGGCTGGCGCGCGTCGATCGCGCACAGCGCGGGCCGGAACCCTCATCTTCACCCGTCCAGGAGCTCTAGACGTGTCGACGAACGGCAACTCGAATACCGGCAAGCTGCTCGAGATCAAGGGCGTCGTCGTCGACGCCGTCTTCCCGGGCAAGCTGCCCAAGATCTATTCGGCGGTGCGCATTCCGCGGCCCGACGGCACCGACCTGATCGCGGAGGTGCAGCAGCATCTGGGCGACGATCGCGTGCGCGCGGTCGCCATGGACGCGACCGACGGCATTGCCCGCGGCACGGACGTCTTCGACACGGGCGGGCCGATCACGGTGCCGGTGGGCGACATCACGCTCGGCCGCGTCTGGAACGTGCTCGGTGAGCCCGTGGACGACAAGGAGGCGCCGCCGAAGGACGCCGAGCGCTGGTCGATCCACCGCGACCCGCCCGCGTTCGCAGACCTGACGCCGAAGGTCGAGATCTTCGAGACCGGCATCAAGGTGATCGACCTGATCGCCCCGTACGTGCGCGGCGGCAAGATCGGCCTGTTCGGCGGCGC
>PLDP01000125.1 GCA_003136795.1 Actinomycetota bacterium | reverse complement strand
GTCCGCGCGCCCGTCGCGACCGGATCGATCACCGACTTCGTCGTCGAGCTGCGCACCGAGGTGACTGCCGATGCGGTCAACGAGGCATTCGCGGCCGCCGCGAAGAGCGGTCCGCTCTCGCCCTATCTCGTGTACTCGACGGAGCCTCTCGTCTCCACGGCGATCGTGCATTCGCCGGCCTCGTGCACATTCGACAGCGGCCTGACGATGGCGAACGGGACCTCGGCGAAGGTCTTCGGCTGGTACGACAACGAGTGGGGCTACTCCTGCCGGCTCGTCGACCTCGTCGCGAAGGTGCTCTGAGGCCATGAGGCTGCCGCGGTCGGTCGAGACCGCCGACGTCGACGGCAAGGTCGTCCTCGTCCGCTCCGACCTCAACGTGCCGCTCGAGGGCGGCCGCGTGGCCGACGACACGCGGATTCGTGCCTCGCTGCCGACGCTTCGCCTGCTGCTCCAGCACGGCGCGCGTGAGGTGCGCGTCTGCTCACACCTCGGCCGGCCGAA
This sequence comes from Actinomycetota bacterium, assembly GCA_003136795.1. Taxonomy (GTDB): domain Bacteria; phylum Actinomycetota; class Thermoleophilia; order Gaiellales; family Gaiellaceae; genus PALSA-600. Next base: position 9,085 of record PLDP01000125.1, on the reverse strand, counting down.
GACCGAGGAGGACCGCGTCAAGTACTCGATCGACCCGGTGCGTGCGCGTGTCGCAGAGCTCGCCGGCGACGATCGGATTCACGTGCTCGAGAACACGCGCTTCGATCCCGGTGAGACCAAGAACGACGAGCGGTTCGCACGCGAGCTCGCGGAAGGCTGCGACGTCTACGTGGACGACGCGTTCGGCTCGGCACACCGTGCACATTCGTCGACAGTGGGAGTCGCGCAGTTACTTCCGGCGTACGCGGGGCTCCTACTGCTCGACGAGCTGAAGCACCTCGGCGCGCTGCTCGGCGATGTCGAGCGTCCGTTCGTGATCGTCTCCGGCGGGGCGAAGGTCGAGGACAAGATCGCCGTGCTCGAGAGTCTCGGTGGGCGCGCCGACGCGGTGCTGATCGGCGGCAAGATGGCCGAAGACGTGCGCTCTGAGAATCCGTTCTCGTTCGACGCGACCCTGCCGAGCGACGTGGTCGCGGCGTCGTCGTTCGCAGAGGACGCCGCGACGCAGGTGACGCCTTTCGACTCGCTTCCCGACGGCTGGCTCGGGCTCGACATCGGGCCGCAGACCCGCGAGGACTTCGCGCAGCGGATCGCGGAGGCACGTACCGTGTTCTGGAACGGCCCGATGGGCGTCTTCGAGTGGCCGAAGTTCGCCGAGGGGACCTTTGCCGTCGCGCGTGCGCTTGCCGCCTGCGACGGGTTCACCGTCGTCGGCGGGGGCGACTCGGTGCGCGCGGTGCACGAGGCGGGCGTGGCCGACCGCATCTCGTGGATCTCCACCGGCGGCGGCGCGTCGCTCGAGCTGCTGGAAGGCAAGGAGCTGCCCGGCGTGGCGGCGATCCCGACCTGATGCTGATCGCCGGCAACTGGAAGATGTTCAAGGGACCGGTGGAGGCCGGCGACTTCTGCCGCGCGCTGCGCGACGCCGCGCTGCCGGACGACGTCGACGTCGTCGTCGCCCCGCCGTACGTCTCGCTCGCCCCGGCCGTGCAGGCGCTTGCCGGCACCGAGATCGGCGTTTTCGCGCAGAACTGCCACTGGGAAGGCGAGGGCGCGTTCACCGGCGAGGTGTCCGCGCCGATGCTGCACGAGCTGGGCGTGTACGGCGCGATCGTCGGCCACTCGGAGCGCAGGCAGCTGTTCGGTGAGACCGATGCGACCGTCGCGCAGCGCTGTCGCGCTGCGCTGGCAGGCGGCTTGAACGTGATCGCCTGCGTCGGCGAGACGCTCGAGCAGCGCGAGGCGGGGGAGACCGACGCCGTGCTGCGCCGCCAGGTGTCCGTGCTCGAGGCCGACGACAACCTCGTGATCGCCTACGAGCCGATCTGGGCGATCGGCACCGGCAAGACCGCGACGCCCGCGCTGGCGCAGCAAGCGCACGAGACGATCAAGTCGCTGCTCGACCTGCCGGTGCTCTACGGCGGCTCGGTCAAGCCCGACAACGCCGCCGAGCTGCTCGCGCAGCCGGCGATCGACGGCGCGCTCGTCGGCGGCGCCTCCCTCGACGTCGAGTCGTTCGCGGCGATCTGTCGATGCGGTTCCCGCTCGTAACCCTCGTCATCCTCGACGGCTTCGGCTGTGCGCCGCCGGGGCCGGGCAACGCCGTCGAGCTCGCCGAGACGCCGGTGTTCGACCGGCTCTGGCGCGAGTTCCCGCACACGACGATCGAGGCCTCCGGCGAGGCGGCCGGCTTGCCGCCGGGCCAGATGGGAAACAGCGAGGTGGGCCACCTGACGATCGGCTCCGGCCGGCGGCTCTACCAGGACCTGATGCGCGTCAACAAGTCGGTCGCAGACGGGTCGTTCTTCGAGAACCCCGTGTTGCGCACGGCGTTCGACCGCGGCAAGCGCGTGCACCTGCTCGGGCTCGTCTCGCACGGCGGCGTCCACTCGCACATCGACCACGTCCAGGCGCTCTTGAAGTTCGCGCCGGAGAAGACCTGGCTCCATGCGTTCACCGACGGGCGTGACGTCTCCCCGCACGCCGCGCTCTCGGATCTCGCAGAGCTGCCGCAGGACCGGATCGCCACGGTCGTCGGCCGGTACTTCGCGATGGACCGCGACCAGCGTCTGGAGCGGACGCAGAAGGCGTTCGACGCGATCACCCGCGGCGTGGGGACGCACGCGACCGATGTGCAGGCGGCGATCCAGGCGAGCTACGACGCGGGCGTCACCGATGAGTTCATCGAGCCGATCGTGCTCGAAGGAGCGCCGCGCCTCGAGGAGGGCGACACGGCGATCTTCTTCAACTTCCGCCCGGACCGTGGCCGCCAGCTGACCCGGATGCTGCTCGACCACGGCTTCGATGTGACGACGATGACGCGCTACTCCTCCGACCTGCCGACCCCGATCGCCTTCGAGGAGCGGGAGATCCCGAACACGATGGCCGAGGTGCTCTCCGCGCACGGGCTGAAGCAGCTGCATGTCGCCGAGACCGAGAAGTACGCCCACGTCACCTACTTCTTCAACGGCGGTCGCGAGGAAGAGTGGCCGGGCGAGTCGCGCGTCCTCGTCCCGAGCCCGCGNNGGCGGTCGTCGAGGCCGTCGAGACGGCCGACCGGTGCCTCGGGCGGGTCGTCGAGCGGGTGACCGACCTCGGCGGCGCCTGCCTGATCACGGCCGACCACGGGAACGCCGAGAAGATGCTCGAGGACGACGGAGTCAGCCCGCACACGGCCCATACGACCAATCCGGTGCCGCTCGTCCTCACGGCGCCGGGCGCGGCGCTGCGGGACGGGGGCGAGATCGCCGATCTGATCCCGACAGCCCTGCAGCTCCTCGGCCTGGAACAGCCTCCAGACATGACAGGCAGGTCGCTCGTAAACCGTAGGTAAGGGGGGAAGAAACCCGCCGGAAACGCGGTTATACTCCGGCCTCTTGTCACTCCCCCAGCCTGATCTTGCGATCCTGCGGAAGGCGCAACGCGGCGATGAGCGAGCTTTCGCGATCATCGTGCACGCGTACAAGACTCCGGTCTACAACTATGTGCTGCGTCTGACGAACGGCGACCGGTCGCTGGCCGAGGACCTGACGCAGGAGGTCTTCCTGCGCGTCTTCCAGGGCCTGCCGCGGTTCTCGCTCCGCTGCAAGTTCACGACGTGGCTCTTCCAGGTGACGAAGAACCGCGTGCTCGACGAGCTGCGTGCGAAGGAGCGGCGGCCCCTCTCGCCGCTCAACCTCGACGACGCGCCGCAGCTCGAAGTCGTCGACCAGCCGGCCGAGCAGGCCGAGACGATCGATGCGCTGTGGCGCGCGATCGACGACCTGCCGGTCGACCTGAAGATGGCGCTGCTCCTCCGCGACGTCGTCGGCCTCTCCTACAACGAGATCGCCGACTCGCTCGAGGTGACGCTCGCCACGGTCAAGTGGCGCATCTTCAAGGCTCGCGAGGGCGTGCAGGTCGCGCTCGCGCGCGAGGGCTTCACCTTCGGCGTCGCCACCGAGGCCGGCGACGTCGTCACCGGCTAGCGCGAGTACCGCTGGAGCCAAGCGCCGAGGTTGCGCGCCTGCGCAGCCGGCGTCGTCCCGAGCGGCACCGGCCTGACGCTCGGGGAATGCTGCTGTGTCCCGAGGATCGCGACGACCACCGCGGCAACGATCGCCGCTGCGGCCGCTGCGGCAAAGACGAACGGACGCCGTGAAGTCCGGGCGCCGCGCGGGAGCACGCGCGTGGGGGCGACCGCGGTCGTGTCGCCGAGAGTTGCGGCCACCTCGGCCGCCGTCGGCCGCAGAGCGGGGTCCTGCGCCCGGCAACGGGCGATCAGCTCGCGCTCGTCCGCCGACGGACGCTCGAGCAGCTCGTCGAGCACGACGCCGAGCGAGTAGACGTCGGCTTCGGGCCCGACGACGCGCCCTTCGGCCTGCTCGGGCGAGAGGTACCGCAAGGTCCCAAGCACGGTCCCGACCTGTGTGACGTTCGTTTCCTCGAGCGCGCGGGCGATGCCGAAGTCGGCGATCTTCACCTCGCCGCCTGCGCCACGCAGCAGGTTGGCTGGCTTCAGGTCGCGGTGCACCACGCCCTGCGCATGCGCATAGGCCACCGCGCCCGCGACGTCCGCAGCCTCCGCGCGCGTCAGCGTGCCGCCCTCGAGCGTCCCACCCGGCAGCAGCTCCATTACGATCGAAGGGCGGCCGTCGATCTCCGCGATGTCGTAGGTGTGCACGAGGTGTGGGTGGTGGAGGCGCGAGGCTATGCGCGCCTCGCGCAGGAACCGCTGGCGGAAGTCGGGATCGCCCGCGAGATGCTCGGCGAGTACCTTCAGCGCGACCGGGCGCTCGAGCTGTTCGTGCCAGCCTGCGTGGACGACCGCCATGCCGCCCCGCCCGAGCTCGCTGTCGACGCGGTAGGTGCTCAATGGTTCCTCCCTGGCCCGTGATGATCGTGGCCGTGGCCGTGGCCGTGGCCCGGACCGTGCTTCGGCGAGTGCGGCGGAGCCGGCGGCGTGCTGACGGGCACGGACGGGAGGCACACCGGCGCCTGCTCGGTCAGGGCGTTCACGCCCGACGTGAACGGGCCCTGCAGCGCCGCGGGCACGCGATGCGCGTTGACGAGGGCGATCGCCCGCGCCTGCACGCGCCTGATGTCGCGTGCCTGGGCGCAGGCTCCTTCGCGCGGGATCGCGCGGGTGAGCGCAAGGAGGGGCGCGGCATCGGCCTGCTGCAGGTGCGGCTGGTCGCTGCCGCAGCCGGCAAGCACGAGAGCGGCGGCCGTGAGCAGCGCGAGTCGAGGCGCGGGTGAAGCCATCGGTGACACTGACCTCCTCTAGATGCCTTGCGCCAGGCGGGCGGCGAGGGCGTCGGGCAGCCCGCGCTCCCGAATCGCGGCCTGCGTCTCATGAATCGGATATTGAACCCGCCGGAAAGCTGCCCGTCCCGCGGCATTGTCAATCAGCAGCCAGGCGGCGCGCGGGTCGCCGTCGCGCGGCTGGCCGACCGATCCGGGGTTCAGGAGCCACCGGCCTGTCGAAAGGTCGATCGCCGTTCCCTCGGGGGCAAGGCCGCCCGAGAGCTCGCTGCCGTCCCAGCCGAGCCCGAGCGCCACGTGGCTGTGGCCGACGAGCACGACCGGCGCGGTCGTCTCGAGGATGCTGATCAGGGCCACCTGCTCGCTCAGCACGTAGTCCCAGACCGCGTCGCGCGGGCTGCCGTGGTAGAGCTCGGCTCCGTCGCGCTCCGCCGAGGGCGAGAGCTCGCGTAGCCACGCGGCCTGCGGCTCGCCGAGCGCGCCGGTCGTCCAGCGTGCGGCCGCGCCCGCGTCTCCGGTGAAGTCCGAGACGTCGATCGCGCCGAGCACGGCCAGATCGTGGTTGCCGCAGAGCGACAAGGTCGCCCGNNACGTCGGCGAGCACTGCCTCGAGTGCGGGAAGATTGGAGTGGATGTCGGAAATGACGGCGATGCGCATCGGGAGGGCTGCCACGCTAGCCGTCGGGGCCGTCGTGTGGTGCGGGGCAGCGTGGCTGCTCTGGCGGACGAGCGTGCCGTCGCTTCACCTCTCGGGCTTCGACGAGCGCCGCTACTTCTCCGCGCACGCGCTCGCGCAGGCGCGCAGCTACTCGCGCGGGGAGGACGTGCTGTGGCTGCTCGGCACGGCCGCGACGCTCGTTGCGCTCGGCGTGCTGGTGTGGCGTCTGCCGCGCTCGATCCGTGAGATCGGTCTCGGCCGGATCGGTAGCGCGATCGTCGCCGGCATGGTGCTGCTCGTCACTCTGTGGTTCGTCTCGCTGCCGTTCAGCCTCGCCGACCTGTGGTGGCAACACCACTGGGGCCTCGGCCCGTTCGGCGTCGGCGCCTGGCTCACCGCGCAGTGGTCGACGCTCGCGCCGGAGGCCGTCTCGGCGATGGCGACGATCGTCCTGCTCGTCGGGCTCGCGGGGCGCTACCGCCGCTGGTGGCTTCTCGCGTGGCCGGTGATCGTTGCGATCGCGGTGCTGTTCGCGTTCGTCTCCGGCTGGCTGAGCGCCGCGCCGGCTCATCCGCTCGGGAGCGCGCAGCTGCGGGCGGACGTTGTGCGGCTCGAGCGGGTCGAGCACGTCAGCGGGACGCCGGTGGCGGTTCAGGACGTCTCGTCGTGGACGAACCAGGCGAACGCGTTCACCGTCGGGTTCGGCCCGGCGACGCACGTCGTCGTTTGGAACACGCTTCTCGACGGCCGCTTCTCGCGCGGGGAGGTGGACGCCGTGCTCGCGCACGAGCTCGGCCACGTGCGCAGCCGCCACATCCTGAAGGCGCTCGGCTGGACCGCGCTCCTCGTCCTGCCGACGCTGTGGCTCGTCGCGTTCGCGACCCGGCGGCGGGGCGGGGTCGGCGATCCCGCCAACCTTCCCCTCGTCATCCTGACCCTGACCGTGCTCACACTCCTGACCGCGCCGCTCCAGAACGTCGTCTCGCGCCGCTACGAAGCGGAGGCGGACTGGCGGTCGTTGAACGCGACGCACGACCCAGCCTCCACCCGCGCGCTCTTCAAGAGCTTCGAGCGGACGAGCCTCGAAGACCCGAATCCGCCGCTCCTCGACTACCTCTGGCTCGAGGACCACCCGACGCTCGTGCAGCGCATCGCGATGACCGAGCGCTGGCGGGAGCAGAACCCCTAGGAGGGATTGGCGAAACACCACGTTGAGCCTCCGGGCCGCGCTGGGCGTCCCGAGGCTGCGTCCTCAGTCGCGTCGATAGCTACGGCTATCGACGCTCCCTGCGTCCTTGCCTCGGAACACCCAGCGCACCCCGGCGACGAACGGCGTTCCGCCAATCCCGCCTAGACGTTCCGGTCGTCGGTCTCGGGCAGGTCGTGAATGCCCTTGACCGTCGTGTACTTCGAGTAGGCGTCCTGCATCGCGGCGAGCAGCTCACGCATGAACTGCTGCGACATGTTCACCCGTGAGACGACGACGCCCGGCACGTCACCCTCCTCGACCTCGTGGTCGATGCGCGCGAAGGTGAGCGTGAACTCGTAGTCGGAGAAGGTGATGTTCGCGAAGTTCGCGTAGACGCCCGCGAGGTTCGCAGGATCCATGTGGATGTTGAGCTGGCGCTCGGGAACGTCGTCCATCGAGGTTCACGATACTAATTCGTCGATGACGAAGACCTCTCAGCCCGCACCGAACGCCGTCGAACGCCTCGCAGCCCGTGTCGGCGAGGCCGTCGGGACCGAGGTCGAGCTCGAGCGCCCGAACGACGCCTCGCACGGCGACTTCGCGACCAACGTCGCGATGCGCTCGGCGAAGGCTGCCGGCCGCGCGCCCCAGGAGCTCGCCCAGGAATACGCCGAGCGGATCGCCGGGCTCGCGGAGATCACCTCGGCGGAGGTCGCCGGGCCGGGGTTCATCAACGTGCGCGTCGGCGATGCCTTCTTCCTCGAGGCGCTCGCCGAGATGGGTGAGGGCTACGGCGGCGGCTGGGCCGACCCGCCCGAGCGCGTGCAGGTCGAGCTGGTCTCGGCCAACCCGACCGGCCCGATCCTCGTCTCCCATGCCCGAAACGGCGCCTACGGCGATTGCGTCGCGCGGCTGCTTGCGTTCGGCGGCCACGAGGTGGCGCGCGAGTACTACTACAACGACGCGGGCGCGCAGATGGACCGCTTCCGCGAGTCGATCGACGCGCTCCGCCGCGGCGAGCCGGTGCCGGAGGACGGCTATCACGGTGCGTACCTCGAGGAGCTCGCGCGGGCGGACGGCGACCCCGTCCCGAAGATGCTCGCGTCGATCGAGCACACGATGAAGCGGTTTCGCGTCCACTTCGACAGCTGGGCGCTGCAGAGCGAGCTCGAGCAGCGCCTCGCCGAGCTGCTCCCGAAGCTCGACACCTACGAGCAGGACGGGGCGCTGTGGGCGCGCTCGTCGGCCTACGGCGACGAGCAGGACTGGGTGCTGATCCGCTCGGCCGACAAAGGCGGCACGCCGACGTATCGCGCCGCCGACGTCGCGTATCTCGTCGACAAGCTGGAGCGCGGCTTCGACCGCGCGATCTACGTGCTCGGCGCCGACCACCACGCGACGGCGCGCTGGTACGCGGCGGTCGCCCGCATGCTCGGGCTTGACCCCGACCGGGTCGAGGTGCTGCTCTACCAGTTCGTGCACCTCACGCAAGGCGGCGAGTCGACCAAGGCGTCGAAGCGAGCCGGCAACGTCGTCTTNNTACTACGTGCAGTACGCGCACGCGCGCATCGCGGCGATCCTGCGCAACGCGGAGGGCGTCGGGGTGGGCGGGTCGCCGCCCGGCCCGCTCGCCGCGGAGGAGAAGGAGCTGATCAAGCGGCTGACCGACTTCCCCGTCACCGTGCGGGAGGCGGCCGATCGGCGCGGGCCGCAGCTCCTGCCGTCGTATGCGATCCGGCTCGCCGACGACTTCCACCGCTTCTACCACGAGTGCCGCGTGCTCGGCGATCCCGCACAGGCGTTCCGGCTCGGCCTCTGCCGCGCGACGCAGCAGGTGATCGCGCGCAGCCTCGACCTCGTGGGAGTCGAAGCGCCCGACCGGATGTAAGCGTGGCGCAACCTGATTCCGCCGCAGGCGGAACCAGATTCAGTGCCCGGTTGCTCAGCCTGTTGCCGGAGAACTTGCCTGGGATAGGAACCGCTCGACCTCGCGGGAAGTCGTGAGCCGGACCACGTGTAGGTGCGAAAGACTCTGCGGCCATTCCCGACGACGACGGAAGTGCGTTCGGAACGCCCACACGACAAGGGACTCGCGCCCCCAGATCGCTGACCCGATCGATTCGGTGTTGCCGTTCCAAAGTCCCTCTCGACCGCGAATTCGCCGCCAGGTGCGCCGGGCAAGGCGTGGCAGCCAGACGCGAATCGGGAGATCGAGCCAGACCACGACATCCGCCGCGTCGAGCACGAGGTCCCCGAGCTTGTGCCGATATGTGCCGTCGATTACCCACGCGTCCGAGGCGACAATCGGCTCGACTTGCGCGCGCAGTACATCGTCGGGCGTCTCGATCCAGCCCGGCCCGTGCACGAGGGCATCTAGTTCGACGAACGGAACCCCCAGACGGAGCGCCAAGTCGCGCCCGAGGGTGGTCTTGCCGTTGCCGCTCGCGCTCGCGATCACTGCAACCTTCGCCATCCTCATCGCATCACTCTAGGAT
>PLDP01000183.1 GCA_003136795.1 Actinomycetota bacterium | reverse complement strand
CGTTCCACGTCAGCGGCGTGGCTGCGCCCAGCACCGAGTGCGGCGCCGGGCTGCCGGCGCCGACCGCGAAGGCGACGACACCCTCTTCGCGGTGGCCGTCGTCGGAGACGATGCTCCAGCGCACGCTGTAGTCGCCCTCCTGCAGCTTCGCGCGCAGCGGCAGCGTCAGCACGTGCCCGCGCACGGTCGCCGGGCCGCCGAGCACCGAAGCGTTCGTCACGTTCGAGACGGCTACGTTGCCGGGCGCGAGGTGAATCGTGTCGTCGAACTCGACGCGCACCGCGCGGGGCGCATGCGCCAGGACGGCGCCGTTCGCCGGCGTGATCGTGAGGAGTGTGGCGTGCGCCGCGGCGCCCGCCGGCAGGGCGAGTGCGGCGAACGCGAGCAGGGCGGCGACGGCGGCGCGCTTCACGTGCGGCGAGGCTACCCGGCGCCGTTGGCTGCAGGCCTCGCTGCTAGCCTTGCCCGTCCCATGCCGATCTACGAGTACAAGTGCCCGAACGGTCATCTGTTCGAGATGTTTCACGGCATGACCGAGGCCGGGCCGACCGCCTGCGAGGTCTGTGGGGAGGGCCCGCTGCAGGTCGTCCTCCATCCGGTGGCGGTGCACTACAAGGGCTCCGGGTTCTACTCGACCGACTACGGCCGCAAGTCGAAGCAGCCGTCCAAGGACGGCGGCGGCTCCTCGGACTCGCCGTCCTCCTCGGAGTCGTCCTCGTCGTCCTCGGACGGCTCGTCCTCGAGCGGCGACTCGAAGAAGGCTGCGGAGGCCTGAGCCCACTTGCACTACTACGCCCGACGTAGTAGTTTGTCGACATGCGTGCGAACGACCCGCCGCTCCTGATCCTGACGAGCCTCTCCTCCGGCCCCAAGCATGGCCACGCGCTGCTGCTTGACATCGAGTCGTTCGCAGGCGTGCGGCTCGGACCGGGAACGCTCTATGGCGCGATCACCCGCCTCGAGCAGCGCGGGCTGATCGAGCCGCTCGGCGCCGACGACCGGCGCCGGCCGTACCGCATCACCGCGGCCGGCTCCCGATCCTTGAGCGCTGCGCTTGCGGACTTGCGCAAGCTCATCAACGAGGGAACCTCGCGGTTGCGGGCGGCGAGGGCATGAGCCGTAGGCTCGACNNGGCGCCGGGAGCGGGAATGAGCTCCTGGCTGCTCTGGGCCTACCCGCCCGCCTGGCGCGAGCGGTACGGCGACGAGCTCGTGGGCCTGCTCGAGGCCGATGCCGACGGAGGGAGTGTCCCTTTGCGCGTCAAGCTCGACGTGATCGGCGCGGGCCTCGTGCAACGGTTGCGCAGCTCGGGCCTCGTGGGCGACGAGCTGCCGCCCGAAGGGCGGATTCGCGCCGGCGTGCTGCTCGTTCTTTCGTCGTGGGCGGCGTTCGTCGTCGCGGGCCTCGCGTTTGCCAAGACCTCCGAGCATTGGCAGGCCGTCACCCCGGAGACCGATCGAGGTGTCGCCAACGCGGCATTCAGCGGAGTGCTGCTCGGGGCCGAGCTCGGGACGTTGGCGGTCTTGCTCGGGATCGCGCTCGTCGCGCGGCCGCTCTTTGCGTTCCTGCGTGCGGGTGGCTGGGAGAAGATCCATCGCTTCGTTCTTCGTGCGATCGGTGCAAGTGGACTGACCGGTGTGGTCTTGGCCGGCGTCGTCGCCTGGGCGCACCAGCTGACGAACGCGCAGCGCAACGGGGGCGACTGGCTCTACAGCGGCGCGTTCCTCGTGGTGGTCGCGGGCACAGTTGCGTCGATCGGCCTCTGGACACAGGTCGCTGTCGTCACAGCGCGACAGCTCGCGCTGACCCGCGCGTCGCTGCGCCGGGAGACGTTCCTGGCCGCTGCGACCACGTTGACGATGGCCGTGATGACGGTCGCCTCGACGATCTGGTGGACGTCGGTCTACAGCGCACTGCCGGTGCGCATCGTCGTCGTGACGCTCGTGATGCTCGCGGCGACCGCGCTTGCGGCGACGGGCACGTTGCGCTCGGTTCGCGCCTTGCGCGCGTGAGCGTCGCCGTCTTCTTCGAGACGCACTCGACGGGCAGCGCGTCCTCGTCACCGGTCACGTCGCAACGCGGTGGGCGCTCGACCACGTCGCGAGTGGCGTGCCCCTCGATACGCTCGTCGAGACCCAGCTCGCATGGCGCGAGGGGTGGGAGTACAACCTTGCCAGCGACCGAGGAGACCGACCGTGACTCTTGAACGTCCGCAGATCGAGAAGCCCGAAGGCGACGTCCCGTTCGAGCTCGGCGTCGAGGATCTCGTCGTCGGCGACGGCGACGAAGCAACCGCCGGCAAGAAGGTGACGGTGCACTACGTCGGCGTGTCGTTCTCCTCCGGCGAGGAGTTCGACGCATCGTGGAACCGCGGCCGGCCGTTCGAGTTCAAGCTCGGCAAGGGGCAGGTCATTCCCGGTTGGGACGCCGGCGTCCAGGGGATGAAGGTCGGCGGCCGCCGCAAGCTGACGATCCCGTCCGCGATGGCGTACGGCGCGCGCGGCGCGGGCGGCGTGATCAAGCCGCACGAGCCGCTTGTTTTCGTCGTCGACCTGCTGTCGGTGTCGTAAATCAGGCCGGCTGGATTCCCCATTTGGCCACGAATGACTCATCGGGCTCGAGCGTCAGGAGTCCGTCGCCGCTCTGGAAGGCATTCGGCGCACAGCTCATCGGCTCGACAGCCAGAGCACGACGGTCGACGCTCGGAAGCCGATCGCCGGTGAAGAGCATCACGTTTGTGTACTGCTCGTCGAGCCACAGGGTGGTCTGGTCGAACCGCACGCGGGCCCTTCCGTCGGCGTCGCGGTCGAGGTCGGTGAAGGCCGTGTCGAGCTCGAGCGCGCCCAGCGGCCTGGGCTCGCGGAAGTCGTAGTCCGTCCCTTCAACTGACTCGCGTCCGGTGGGGATGCCGCGCTCGTCGGCGATCAGACGTGTCCGCCCGGGAACCCGTAGGACCGCCGTGTCGATTGTTGAGGTGACCGCCGTCAGATACGGGTGGGCTCCGGCGCCGAAAGGGCACGCTGACGCACCGACGTTGACGGCCGTCGTCTCGACAGTGAGGCCGTCGGCGTCGAGGCGGTAGTCGACGGCCAGTTCGAGTGTGTGCGGATAGCCGGGGTGCGGGTGCAGCACGTGGGTCATCGTGAGCCGGTCGGCCTCGCGTGCTGCAAGTGTCCAGTTCGCCCAGCGCACGAGGCCGTGGATCGCGTTCTGCTCGCTCGGCTCGGTCAGTGCGAGCCGCTGCTGCGCGCCGGCGAACTCATACGCGCCGTCGCGAATCCGATTGGGCCACGGGATCAGGCATTGACCGCGTCCCGCTGCACAGAGCTCGTCCGCGGCGTATCCGTCGACGATCTCACGCCCGCCTGCCGTGTACCGGCGCAGGCCGCCGCCGACCTCGACGATCCAGGCGCGTTGTTCGCCCGCCGAGATCTCGAACTGGTCACCCGTCGGAAAGTGTGCCGGCAGCTCGCCCTGACCGGCTACCAGGGGCCGAACGAGAGGATTCCCACGGCACGACCCTACTGCAGCGTGTGACCGGCGACGCAACCGGGGTTGAACGGCCCGGTCGGCGGTTGCGGCGCCGAGCGCCCGAGGAACATCGCGATCGTCGCCGGGTTGTCCTCGCTCGGGCTGCCGCCTCCGCCGCCGCCGAGGTCGCCGCCCAAACGGCAATGGAGCGAGCCCGAGTTCGACGCACGGAACTTCACCCAGCCGAGCTGCACGAACTGGCTCGCGGTGAGGTCGGTCGTCAGCGGCTTCGCGAGCGAGGCGCCGTCGAACGGCAGGCCGATGAGCGTGCCGATCGACGTGAACTTCGCTGCGGTCGCGTCCATCACGGCCTGCTGGCGCGCCCCGCGCGTGACGTCGGTCTCGGACGGGTCGAGCAGGTTCTCGCGGATGCGCGAATAGATCAGCGCGCGCTCGCCGTTCATGTGCTGGGGGCCCTTGTGGAAGCGCCAGCCCTGCCACGTGTCGCAGCGCGCCTGGCTTGCGAACGGGCAGTCGAACCGGTTCGAGCGGATCGGCTTCGGCACGTTGACCGTGATCCCGCCGACCGCGTCGATCAGATCCTTGAAGTCGCCGAAGTTGACGACCATCACGTGGTTGATCGCGAGCCCGGTGAACTCCGCGATCGTCTTGATCGCGAGCTCCGCCCCGCCGTACTGGAACGCCGCGTTGATCTTCTGCGTCCCGTAGCCGGGGATCGGCACCTGCAGGTCGCGCGGGATCGAGAGGTAATAGAGCAGGTGATGCGACGGGTCTGTGCGCAGGAGCAGGATCGAGTCCGAGTGCATGTCGCCGGCTCGGCTCGCCAGCTTCGCGTTGTTGTCGGTGCCGAGCATCAGGATCGTCGTCGAGTGCGAGAGCAAGAGGCCGCCCTGATGGGTGAGCGCCGCCTTCGCGTTCGGGTCGAGCCGCCTGTTCGCGTCGGAGACGCCGCTCGAGAACGAGAACCAGCTCGCGACCGCCCAGACGACGACGAGCACGAGGAGCACGATCGCGACGATCGAGATGCGGCGGCCCCAGCGCGGCTTGCGGCCGCGGCGCGCGCCCGGCCCGCGGTACTCGGTGGGCGCTCCACGGCGCCCGCCGCCGCCGCGGCCCGCTGCGTCGCTTTTCTGGCGTCCCGGGCGCGGCGTCGTGGGGACCTTCCCCTTGGCGCGGCCGCCCCGATAGACGCGATACGGCTTTTCGTCGGGCGCCATTCGGCGGGGTAGGTTACCCGCCGGGTATGAACACAGAACGCGTCATCGGCGTCGACCTCGGTGGGACGAAGATCCTGGCCGGGGTGATCGAGGACGGGCGCGTGCTGCAGACCGTGGAGCATCCGACGCCGACCACGTCGCAGGACGCGCTCTTCGATGGGCTCGCGGCGGCCGTGCTCGAGCTGCCGCTTGACGGAGTTGAGGCGGTCGGGTTCGGCATCCCGTCACGGTTCGACTACCGAACGGGCTTCGCGCTCGGCGCCGTCAACATTCCTTTGCGCGAGGTCGACTTCGTGGCGGAGATGTCGAAGCGGCTCGACCTGCCGATCGGCGTCGAGAACGACGCGAGCTGCGCGGCGTACGCCGAACATGTGCATGGAGCGGGGCAGGGCACCTCGTACTTCGGAACGCTCACGCTCGGCACCGGCGTCGGCGGCGGCATCATCTTCGCGGGGAAGCTCTTCCACGCCTGGACCGAGCTCGGGCACATGGTGATCGTCGCCGACGGCGTCCCGTGCCAGGGCGCGTGCGCGGGCCGGGGCCATCTCGAGGCGTACTGCTCCGGCACTGCTGCGACCCGCGTCGCCCAGGAGGCGATCGGCCCGGACGCGACCGCGCGCGATCTCATCGAACAACATCACCCGGCGCTCGAGACGATCGGCCACTACCTCGGCATCGGGATCGGCTCGCTCGTCAACATCTTCGGCCTGGAGCGCATGGCGATCGGAGGCGGCTTCGGCATCGCCGCGTTCGAGCAGCTGCTGCCCGCCGCGCGCCGTGCCGTGCTCCGTGAGGTGCTCGGCGACGGCGGCCGTGACCTGCAGATCGAGCGCGCGCAGCTCGGCGAAGCGGCCGGGCTGATCGGCGCCGGGCTGGTCGCCCGCGAGGTTCTGTAGTGCCTCTGGCGATCTGCGCGACGCCGATCGGAAACCTGGACGACATCACCCTGCGCGTGCTCGCCGAGCTCCGCGACGCGGACGTCGTTCTCGCCGAGGACACACGCCACACGCGCGGGCTGCTCGACCGGCACGGGATCCGCGCGCGACTGCTCTCCTACCACGAGCACAACGAAGCCGCGCGTGTCGCCGAGCTCGTGCCGCGGCTTCAGGCAGGCGAGCGCATCGCGCTCGTCACCGACGCCGGGATGCCGGCCGTCTCCGATCCCGGCGCACGGCTCGTGCGCGCTGCGCTCGAGGCCGGCGTGGAGGTGACCGTCCTGCCCGGGCCGTCTGCGGTCGAGACGGCGCTCGTCGCGAGCGGGCTCGCGGCCGGCCGCTACGCGTTCGTCGGCTTCCTGCCGCGGAAGGCGGGGGAGCTCGAGGCGCTCTGGCGCGAAACGGCGGCGTGGACGTGGCCGGTGGTCGCGTTCGAGTCGCCGCAGCGCCTGCCCGCCTCGCTGCGCTCGCTCGCCTCGTTCGAGCCGGAGCGCGAAGTAGCGGTCTGCCGTGAGCTGACGAAGCGCTTCGAGGAGATCGCGCGCGGGAGCGCGGCGGAGGTGGCGGCGCACTTCGCCGAGGCGCCGAAGGGCGAGATCACGCTCGTGCTCGGGCCTGGGTCGGCCGTGTCCGATCCGGCCGAGGCTCGCGCGGCCGTGGCTGATCTCGTCACGGCCGGAACGCCCCGTCGCGTCGCCGCAGACGTCGTCGCGCGGCTCACGGACATGTCCCGAAACGAGCTCTACCGGGGCTCTCTGTGACAATTCTGTAATCTCGTTTGACAACATGGTGCGGCCGTCCCTACCGTGGTCTGAGCGTTCTCTTCTCAGACAACAAAGGTGGTGTCGATGCGCCGAGCTCTCGTTCCGGCCGTACTGGCTGCGCTCCTGCTCGCCCCTGCGGCGGGTGCCTGGACGTGGCCGGCGGGAGGCGCCGTCCTCCAGCCGTTCCTCTTCGATCCGGCGCATCCGTATGCCGCCGGCCAGCACCGCGGGATCGACGTCGGCGGCGACCCCGGCTCGCCGGTCGTCGCGCCGGCCTCGGGAACCGTCACGTTCGCCGGGTCGGTTCCGTCCTCGGGAAGGAGCGTCACGATCGAAACGCCCGACGGCTACTCGGTGACGCTGACCCACCTGGGCACGATCGCCGTCGTCAAGAACGCCGCCGTCTCCGAAGGCGCAACCGTCGGCACGATCGGCCCGAGCGGCGACCCGGAGGTCGCGGAGCCATACGTCCACCTCGGCGTGCGCCTGACCGCGGAGGCGCAGGGCTACCTCGACCCGCAGTCGGTGCTGCCCGTGCGCGTCGCTGCACCGCCCGCGCTCGTTCCCGTGCCCGATCCTCCGCCTGCGCCGGCGCCCGCCGCGGTGGATGCTGCGCTCGCGCCCGACCCTGCGCCCGATCCCGCACCCGCGCCCGATCCCGCACCCGC
>PLDP01000179.1 GCA_003136795.1 Actinomycetota bacterium | reverse complement strand
CAGGCGTAAGGAACCTGGCCCAGCCGACGCTCCTCGCGCGTGGCGGTTCGTTGAGCGGGCGACGCCCGCTCGCGGGATTTAGCGAGGAAGAGCGCGACGCAGCGTGCCGCTCGAATCGTGAGCGCTGCCCAGGTGGGAGGTGACAGCGTCGTACAGGTTTGCGCCTACCGGCTTGAGGCAGTCGATGTCTCCGCCTGCGCAGGTCGCTCCGGTGCCGAAGATCGCCGATGCCGAGGACCGTGGCAGGTCAGCGGGCCGGCCTGTTCGGTTAGCCTCTTCAGCCACCGAAGCCGTGCTGCATGGCCGCCACCCAAGGGCCGGCCGACTGTGCCGCCGCGACAGCGACCGCTCCGCCCATAACGAGCGCGAACCCGGCCGCTGCGCGACGCAGCGCGTGGCCCTGCACGCGGTCTGCGAGCGCGAGGCGCCGGACCTTGGACAGGTGCGCAATCGCATGCGCGCCGACGACGAGGAGGAAGATCGCAAAGCTAGCGCCGTGCACCCCCCGGAAGAAGTGGGCATGCGGGCCGGCGACGACGAGCCCGACGCCGCTGCCCAGCAGAGCGAGCGTCGAGCCGACAACGACCGGCGCGATGCCGCGGAGAAACGGCCGCGGCGGGCCCTCCGCCCGGTAGGTGGGGTCCCGTGTGTAGTAGCGGAGCATCCGCCATCCAGTCGACGCGAGCTTGAGCAGGACGAGAGGGATGAGTGCGACGCCGAGCGCGATGTGCCACGGAAGCGTTCGCTGCAACCCAAGGAACAGGGTCCCGAACTCGGCGAGGATGCCGACGAGCAGGAGAGCCCCGAGCAGCGCGGTCAAGTGGCGGTTGCCGCGCGGGCCGCCGGGGAAGCGGCGGGCCACACGGTCGAGCGCTACACGAACGACTTGCATGGCGCCCAGTGTTCCCGCGCACGATGAAGCGCCGATGAACCGTCGCTGTGAATCAGCTAAGGATTCAGCCTGTGGGTTCCGGGCTGAGGAAATCAGGTCGTCCATGCGACGACTCCTCGCCAGCCGCCGCCGTGCAGGCAGCCGATCCCCAGGTTCGATTCGGGCGAGATCTTCCGGACACGCATCGAGAACAAGCGCCACCGGGTAACGGTTGGGTGCGACGAGCGAAGTGCTGGCTTTGTGTGGTTCTTTTCGTTTCTCGTCTGGTTCTCACAGGTCAAGAAGAACTACGGCCAAAACCTCATTCGTCTGCTCGATGAGCCAGGACTCGGTCTGCACGCGAAGGCCCAGGAGGATCTGCTGCGCTGCATCCGCGAAAAGCTTGGCCCGCAGGCCCAGGTCATCTACTCGGCACACTCGCCGTTCATGATCGACTCCGATGACCTTGCATCGGTGCGCACCGTCGAGGACGCAAGTACCGAGACGGGCGCCGTGGAGGGCACGAAGGTCGGCGACAAGACGAGATCGCGAGGTGGCGCCGCGTAGGGTCTCGTTCCCTACTTGAATGGGACGGTGATTGGGCCGCGCAGGCGGCGGTAGACGGCGAAGAAGTCGCGGTCGTCGGGGACGAGGTAGCGCTGCGCGGAGTGGTTGGGTTGCGGCTCCACCATCGTCGGGACGAGGCCGTGGTGGTGTCTGTAGGTGATCAGCGTGTGCCAGTAAGGGTTGATGTCGAATTGCATCGCTCGGACGGCACCGGCGTGCTGGAGGATCTTTGCGAGGCTGACCACGGTCTGTGCGTCCGCTGCGACGAAGATGAGGTTGCCGCGCCGGTCGATACCGACGCCGGTGCGCCAGACGCGCAACGTGTTGCCGATCGTCTCGCCCCACTTGAGGCTGGAGTCCAGCTTGGGGTTGACTCTTCCGTTCCAGACGATCGGGGGCAGGCTCTGACGGGCCCATGCGACGCCGGGCGCGTTCTGCCCGCCGTCCCATTTGACGATCGCGAGCCTGCCGTTCCGGTACCCGATGAGCGTGGCGATGCCGCTCTGCAGCGGCTCGTTCATGCGGCCGTTGATCGCCGAGCCGTTTCCGCCGTACTTGTAGGTGAAGCCGGCGTTGAAGGTCGCGAGCAGTCGCCAGCGCTGGCCGTAGGGGACCATCGCCGGCCCGCGCACAACCGCGTTCGGCGGCTCGTAGCGGCCCGGATAGAACGCGACCGCGATGCGCTTCTGGTCGAACCAGGCGACGTAGGCGACGGTGCGCGGATAGTCGAGCTCGGGACGGAAGGTCGTGACGAGCACGGGTGGGCCACCGTCGACCGGTGGGCCGGTCGCCTTCCACACCCCCTCGCCCGGCAGCGCGTGCGCGAACACCGGCTTGATCCGGGGCGGCCAGGCGGCGGTCTGCGCCGCTGGCTTCAGCGCTCCCTTCCCATGGGTGCCCGTGGCCGACGGCGCGACGGGGGTCGTCTCGCCGACGGTGGGCAGAGCCGTCAGCTGCGGGCCGCCCTTCTTCGGCGCCTTCCAGCTGTAGTAGACGTGCTCAATGTTGTCGACCAGCCAGTTACCGCCCGGTTGCGTTCGCGCCCACTCGACGCTGCGCACGCCCACCGGCATGCTCGTCGGCCGCAGCATCCAGCGCGTATACGAGTAGACCCCCGGCGACAGCAGTGCGAGGACGACCACCATGGCGATGAGCCACCGGCGGCGGCGCTTGCGCCTGACCGCAGCCTGCCGCCGCCGCTCCCAGCTCGCCTCCAGCTCTGCGGACGCCTCTGTGTGACGAGGGGAGTCGGCCGCGTGCGGCGACGCGCTCAGGCCCCGCCCCTGCAATTCGGCCATGCGATCACGGTCCCACCTTCTCTCGAGCAGGACGGCAGCCGCCGCCTATCGTCCAGGCGACACTAGAAGCGGAGGCGCCGAATCGGATCGGGGAACTCCCTGATGGCTGTGGGGTGCGGTAACTCGGTGCCACACCAGCCTCGCATACGTGACATTCGCGTACACCGGTCCCGACGGCTGCTGAGCGTGAATCACGACCGCGAACGGTTTCGGCCCCGACTATCCGCAGAGGCCCCGACGGTGACGAGCTGGCGTCATTCCCGAACACTGGGGCAGGCGAGCCTCTATCGTCCTGAGATGGCCGAGGCGACTTTTGCAACACCGGAGGAAGTCGCCGTCGTCGGCTTTCCGCCGCAGTACGCCAGCGTCCAGAGGGTGACCTACTCGCACGACGGCAACTGCGCGAAGGTTGCCCTACTGACGAATGAAGAGCCGTACCTGTACCCGTACTACGTCTATTGCGAACGCGACGAGAACGGGCGATGGAGCGAGACGCACAGCTCCAACTGAGCGGCCCGATCAGGCGTCATCCCAGAACGCTGGCGCAGGCCAGAGCTTGGTGAGCGAATGATTGAGTGTCAGGGGTGCGACGGTTCGGCGGATGGGGGCCGTCCGTAGCTGACGGCGGCGTGGATCGGCGGTGGCGCGGCGTTCGCCAGCTGGCGGTCTGGCGCTGCGCCGAGGGCGCCGTTGATCGTCGAGAACGCGAGGCGCAGTGCGATGAACGCGGTCGCCTCGAAAATCGTCTGGTCGTCGAGGCCGAGGTTGCGTAGGCGCGCGACGTCAGCGTCGGTGGTTTCGCCGGGCGCGGCTACGACCTGCCGGGCCCAGTTGGCGAGCGCGGCCTCTCGCTCGGTGAGCGCGGGGGCCTCGCGGCCGGCGAGCGTCGCTGCGGCGGTCTCGTCGTCGCTCAGCGCCGCGAGCCGCGGGCCCCACGCGAGCGAGCAGTAGGAGTCGCGTCGCGCCGCCGCGGCGGCGGTGTTGAGGATTGCCTTTTCGCGGTCGGTTAGTGCGGAGCTCTCGACGAGCGACGA
>PLDP01000006.1 GCA_003136795.1 Actinomycetota bacterium | reverse complement strand
GCGTCGCGGATCGAGTCGTGGCCGCCGGCGGCGGCGCCCGCAGCGACGGCGCCGAACATCGCCGCGCCGAGCGCAGGCGCCTGGCGCGAGCCCGCGACCGCGATCTCGCGGCCGGTGACGTCTGCGAACACCTGCATCACGAACGGGTTGCGGTCGGGCAGGCCGCCGCAGGCGACGATTGCGCCGACCGGGAGCCCCGATTGCTCGAACGCCTCGACGATCACCCGGGTGCCGAACGCCGTCGCCTCGATCAGCGCGCGGTAGATGTCGGGCGCACGTGTCGCGAGCGTCATCCCGACGAGCAGTCCACGCAGGTCGGCCTCGACGAGCACCGAGCGGTTGCCGTTCCACCAGTCGAGCGCGAGCAGGCCCGTCTCGCCGGGACGAAGCGACGCGGCCTCCTCGGCGAGCACGTAGTGGACGTCGACCCCGCGCGCACGCGCGGCCTCGTGATACTCGGGAGGGACGGCGTGCTGCGTGAACCACGCGTAGATGTCGCCCAGCGCCGACTGGCCCGCCTCGTA
The DNA here is from genome assembly GCA_003136795.1 of Actinomycetota bacterium. GTDB lineage: Bacteria > Actinomycetota > Thermoleophilia > Gaiellales > Gaiellaceae > PALSA-600. The sequence goes on along the minus strand of PLDP01000006.1, from coordinate 3,042 downwards.
GCCGAAGTAGCCCGGGACGATGCCGTCCTCGACGACGCCGCACATGCCCTCGACGTGCACGAGCTCGTCGCCGAGCAGCAGATGCCCGTTGCTCGTTCCCATGATCATCACGAGCGTTCCCGGCACGGTGACGGTCGTCGCCGGCACCGAGCCGTGGAAGTCGACGTTCGCGACCGCGACCGGTGTGCCCGCATGCAGGCCCGTCCAGGCGGCCGCACGCTCGCTCAGCGCGCCCGCCCGGGTACCGGGCGACAGCAGCGTGCGCGACATCTTCTCGTCGACAACGTGCGCGAATCGGGGGTCGAGCGCGGCGAAGTAGTCGGACGCGGGGAATCCGTCGCGCTTCGACCACATCGCCTTGTAGCCGGCGGTGCACGCGTTACGACTCTCGACCCCGGTGAGCTGCCAGACGATCCAGTCGCACGCCTCGATCAGCCGGTCGGAGCGCGCGTACACCTCCGGCGCCTCGTCCAGGATCTGCAGCGCCTTCGCGAAGAACCACTCGGACGAGATCCTGCCGCCGTAGCGCGGTAGCCACGGCTCGCCGCGCTCGATCGCAACGGCGTTGATGCGGTCGGCCTCCGGCTGTGCAGCGTGGTGCTTCCACAGCTTCACCCACGCGTGCGGGTCGCGGCGAAGATCGTCGAGCTCGCAGAGCGGCGTCCCGTCGGCGAGGGTCGGCAGCATCGTGCACGAGGTGAAGTCGATACCGATCCCGACCACGTCATCGGGCGAGACGCCGCTATCGGCGAGCAGGCGGCGCACCGCGGTCTGGAGGCTGCGGACATAGTCGCGCGGATCCTGCAGCGCCCAGTCCGGATCGAGCTCGACATCCTCGTCCGGAGCGGGGAGCCGCGCATCGATCACTCCGTGCTCGTACGCCTCGACGCTCGTGCCGACCTCGCTCCCGTCCGCGCAGTCGACGAGCACGGCGCGCGCCGACTCGGTGCCGAAGTCGACGCCCAGCGCGAGCGTCACCGCGCCGGCTCCACGACGACCTTCAGACCGCGCCGCTCGACGAGGTCGCGGAACGCCTGCGGCCCCTCTGCGAGCCCGTACCGCGCAGTGACGAGCGCGCCGAGCTCGAGGCCGCCGCTCTCGGCGAGCCGGATCGCGCGCGGCAGGTCGCTCGCACGCATCCGCCGGCAGAACACGAGCGTCAGCTCCTTGCGACGGGCCGCGGCTGCGTGAAACGACGACCGGTCGCCGTCGGGGATGCCGACGAGCACGACCCGTCCACCGGGCCTCGCCGCGGCGATCGCCGCGTCGAGCGCCTCATCGTCGCCCGCCGCCTCGTACGCGACGTCGACCTCGACCCCGGCCGGCTCGGAGCTGCGCGCGCCGCGCTCCCGAGCGGCCGCGGCCCGGTGCGCAAGGGGATCGGCCGCCAGCTCCACCCGCACGCCTGCGGCGCGCAGCGCCTGCACCAGAAGCAGCCCGAGCGGTCCGCACCCGAACACCGCGGCCGTCGACCCCGCCGACGCGCCGCCTAGATCGACGGCGTGCAGGGCGACCCCGAGCGGCTCGAGCAGCGGCGCCGCCTCATCGGCGACCGCGTCCGGGAGCGCGTGGACGAGCTGGTCGGGCCACGCGACAAGCGTCCGCAGCGCGCCGTCGGTCGATCCATGCCCCGCAAAACGCATGTGCGCGCACAGGTGCCCCTGCCCCGCAAGACAGAGCGCGCACCGTCCGCACGGCACCGCCGGGTCGAGCACGACGCGCTCGCCCGCACGCGGCCCCTCCACGACGACGCCGGCGAACTCGTGGCCGAGGACGAGCGGCTCGCGCAGCGCCGCGTCGCCGATCCCGCCCTCGAGGAACCAATGCCGGTCGGAGCCACAGAGACCGACACCGCGGATGCGCACGAGCACCTCCCCCGGCTCCGGCTCGGGATCCGGCTCCTCGTGCAGGCGCAACTCGCCGGCCGCGTGGAGGCGCAGCGCGTTCACTCCGGCTGCCCGTAATAGGCACCCGCGCCGTGCTTGCGCGCGAAGTGCTTCTCGAGCAGCTCCGCCGGGATGCCCTCGAGCCCCGCAGCGAGCTGAAACGAGCGGTACGTGCTCGCCGCCACCGCCTCCAGGGCGACCGCGTTCTCAACCGCAGCCTCGACGTCGGCGCCCCAGGCGAACGGCCCGTGCGACGCGACGAGTGCAGCCGGCAGCTCGAGCGGATCGAGCCCGCGGTCCGCGAACGCCTCCACGATCACCGCCCCGGTCCGCTCCTCGTAGTCGCCCTGGATCTCCGCCGCGGTCAGCTGCCGCGTCACCGGCACCGGCCCGTGGAAGTGGTCGGCGTGTGTCGTGCCAAGGCACGGCAGCTCCCGCAGAGCCTGCGCCCACGCCGTCGCAAACGGCGAATGCGTGTGCACGACGCCTCCGACCTCGGTGAACGCGCGGTAGAGGGCGAGGTGCGTCGGCGTGTCGGAGGACGGTCGCTGCTTCCCGGAAACGACCGCACCGCTCGCGAGGTCGACCACCGGCACGTCGTCCGGCCGGAGCGCGCTGTACGCGACGCCGCTCGGCTTGATCGCCATCACGCCGGCCGCGCGGTCGGCGGCGCTCGCGTTCCCGAACGTGAGCACGACGAGGCCCGCTTCGACGAGCGCGAGGTTCGCGGCGACGACGCGCTCGCGCAGCTCCTCGAACACCTACAGGCCCTCGGCGAGCCGGTAGTACGCCTGGTTCCAGCGCAGCTCGCGTGTGAAGTCGCGCATCCGCGTCTCGGCGTCGATGACGACGAGCTCGATCCCGGCGATCTCCGCGAAGTCCGCGACGATCTCCGTGTCGAGCTGGCCGCTGAGCACGGTGTGATGCGGGCCGCCGGCGACGAGCCATGCCTCGGCGGCTGTCGGGAGGTCAGGCTGCGGCCGCCAGAGCGCCCGCGCGACGGGCAGCTTCGGCAGTGGCTCGTCCGGAGGCACCACCTCGACCTCGTTCACGAGCAGCCGGAAGCGGTCGCCGAGGTCGACGAGCGCAATGCTGACGGCAGGGCCGGCACGCGCGGTGAAGACCAGCCGCACGGGGTCGCCGCGACCGCCGATCG
>PLDP01000011.1 GCA_003136795.1 Actinomycetota bacterium | reverse complement strand
AGGCGGAAGCGCGGCCGGCAGCCCCAGATCAGATACGCGCCGACGACGAGCCAGACGAAGAGGTTGAGCGAGCCGGCCCAGCTCGACCACGGAAACCCGCGGGCGCGCTCGGCCTGCACGACCAGGAGCGCCGTCTGCGCGAGCCACCCGGTCCGGACGCCCCAGGTCGCAAGCCTGCTCGTGCGCGCGGAGGCGTAGGCGAACGCCGCCTCGCCGTAGGCGAGGAGCGCCGGCCAGAACAGGGCCTCAACCACGCTCACGCGCCTTCTCGACAAGCTCGCCGAGCTGCTTTTGGAGACGGCCGAGCTTCGCCGCGATCAGCGCGACCCAGGCGAGCACCACGACGAAGACAACGCTGTAGGCCCCAGCGACGTACTGCCACTCGGAGGGAGGGCTCGGGCTCATGTCAGGAGCTCCCGCAGCTCGCGCACGTGGGCGTCGAGACGCTTCCCCGCGAGCTCCACCTGATAAAGCGTGGCGAAGAGCGTCAGGACGGCGGCGAACGACACGCAGAACACGAAGAACTGCGCGTTCGTCATCTGCGGCCCGTGCGAGTTGAAGACGACCGGGTGGATGAACTTCTGCGAGAGACGGATCGCGAGGAACGAGACCGGGATCAGCACCACGCCGAAGAGCGCATAGACCGCGCTCATGTTCGCGCGCGCTGGGCCGGCATCGACCGAGAAGCGCAGCATGAAGTAGGCGCAATAGAAGAGGAAGAGGACGAGGAAGAGGACAAGCTCGTTCTCGCTCCACGACCACCAGACGCCCCACGACGCCTTCGCCCAGATCGAGCCCGTGACGAGGGTCAGCGCCCCGAAGATCACCCCTTGGTGGATCGCGACGTAGCTCTCGAGGTCGGCGCGCTCGTCACGCGTGCGCAGGTAGCGCAGCGCCTTCCAGGCGCCCCAGCCGAAGCAGGCGTACGACGTCAGCGCGATCGGCACGTGGAAGTAGAAGATGCGCTGCGAGAAGCCCTGATCGGCGTCGGTGGGCGCGTAGAAGAAGATCAGCGCCAGCGCGAGACCAACGAGCCCGGTGCAGGCGGTGGCGAGAGCAGGAAGCCTCATTGATCGCAATGGTAGTCCTAGGTCTCCGCCACGACGTACTCGAAGGCCGCCCAGCTGAGCACGGCGAAGATCGCGTCGTAGCCTGCGAGGAACCACAGGTAGCCGCCGACGCCGGCGGCCACGATCGGGATCGCCATCGGCAGGAAGAGCAGCGGCAGCAGGAGCTCCCGCGCACGCCCCGCGACGGCCATTGCTCCGAACAGGGTCCCGACGGTCGCGATCCCGATGTCCGCCAGCGCGACCGCAGCGACCGTGCGGCCGTCCACCCCGGAGAAGAATGCGGCGAAGGCCGGCAGTGCGACGACCTCGGCGGCGACGAGGAACGCGAGCACCGCGAGCGCTTTCCCGAGCCAGATCGCGCTGCGGTCGCACGGCGCGAGCACGAGCGCGTCGAACATCCCCTGCTCGCGCTCGGCGACGAACGCGCGCGTCAGCCCGAGGAGCGCCGTGAAGATCAGCGCCGCCCAGAGCAGGCCGAGTGCAGCGGCGTGGCTCGTGCCCCGCGGCAGCGCGAAGTGGAAGATCGTCAGCGCCGCGATCACGAAGAGCAGCATCGATGGCAGCGTCTCCTTGGCCCGGAGCTCGAGCAGCAAGTCTTTGCGCGCAAGCGCGGCTACGTCGCCCGCGTAGGTCATGCGAACGCCAGCCGCTCGGTGGCGCGCCGCTCAACCCGCTGCGGCTCGTGCGTGGCGACGACCCAGGTGCGCGGCTCGTCGAAAACGCCGTCGAGCAGAGCGGCGCCCTGCGCGTCCAAGGCGTTGTAGGGCTCGTCGAGCAGCAGGAGCGACGGTTCGTGCAGCAGCACGCGGCAGAGGCCGAGCCGCTGCTGCATCCCGCGCGAGAACGTCGAGACGCGATCGCGGCGCATCTCCCAGAGCCCGAAGCGCTCGAGCAGCATCCCGATCCGCTCGGCGCGTTCCGGCAGCCGGTAGAGCCGGCCGAAGAGCGTCAGGTTCTCGAGCGCCGACAGCTCCCGATACACGTTGGGGCTGTGGCCGAGGTAACCGACGGTGTGACGCTCGGGCAGCTGCAGCTCGCCCGCGCTCGGCGCCGCGAGCCCCGCGAGCACGCGCAGGAGCGTGGTCTTGCCAGAGCCGTTCGGCCCGGTGACGAGCAGGAACCCGCCCGCGGCCAGGTCGAGGTCGACGCCGGTGAAGACGCGCCGGTCGCCGTAGCGCTTCGCGAGCCCGCGGGCGCTGATCACGAGCGGTACACCCGTGCCGCGGCACGATGGAAGCCGTCGGGCTGTCCGGCGGCCGCGAACGTGTCGGCGATCTCCTCCATCTCGCCGCTCCAGCGCCACCCCTTCGTCGCTGCGGCGTGCTCGGCCCGGGGCACGCGCTCCGCGAGCTCGGGCGCGGCGAGCCGCCACTCTTCCTCGACGCCGAAGTGCAGCGCAACGTCGTGGATCGCGAGCAGCATCGCGGCGCTTCCCTTCGACCAGGCCGCGTAGGCCATCTTGAGCGCGGACGCGTTCGCGACGACGCGCGGCTCGAGCTTGGAGCCGACAAAGAGCACTGCCACCGAAGCGGCGCCCGGCCCGGAGAGGTAGAGCCTCGTACCGGGCTCGGCCGGAGGGCCGCCGACGATGCCACCGTCGACGAAGCGCGGCTGGATCGCGGCGATCTCCGCGGCGCGCATCGGCGAGATCGCGTTCGCGTCGACGTACACGCCGTCGAAGCCCTCGACCGCGCGCGCGACGTCCAGCGCCGCGTGCGGCGGGCAGATCGAGAGGATCAGCTCCGCGTCTGCGGCGAGCCGGTCGACGGTGACCGCGTCGCGGAACGTGGCGGCCCGGGTGCGCGTCGCGTCGCTGCGGCCCTCGGACGCCCACAGCACCTCGTGTCCGTTCGCCTGCAACACCCGCCCGACCGCCGCGCCCATCTCGCCGGGGTGAAGCAATCCGACTACGCTCACAGCACGTCGGCGAGCACGAACGCGAAGAACGCGAGCGAGATCACGCCGTTCATGGTGAAAAAGGCCGCGTCGAGGCGGCGGAGGTCGCCGGGTCGCACCAGCGTGTGCTCGTACAGGAGCAGGAACGCCACGATCGCCACACCGATCCAGTAGAGCAGGCCGACGTGCAGCCCGACGCCGGCGGCGACGAGCAGCACGATCGTCGCGAGGTGCAACGCGCGCGCGCCGGCGAACGAGCCGCGCTCGCCGAACCGCGTCGCCCACGAGTGGAGGCCCTGCTCGCGGTCGACCTCGACGTCGAACAGCGCATAGAAGAGGTCGAACCCCGAGACCCACGCTGCGACGGCGACGCCGAGCGCCCACGCCTGCCAGGGCAGCTGTCCCTTGATCGCGGCCCAGGCGCCGACCGGCGCGAGACCGTCGACCGCGCCCAGCCAGAGGTGGCACATCCACGTGAACCGCTTCAGGTACGGGTAGACGACGAAGGCGATCACCGGCACCGGCGCGAGCCAACGCACGAGCGGGTCGAGCTGCCACACCGCGACGAGATACACGCCGAGCGCGAGGACGCAGAACGCGACCACGGCTGCAGCCGTCAACGCGCCCGAGGGCAGCTCGCGCCCTGCCGTNNCGCGCGCCGATCATCGCCACGGTGATCCACAGCAGGTCGTGCGCGGACGGCACGCCGTTGACGGCGAGGACCGCGCCGACGTACGCGAACGGCAGCGCGAAGATCGTGTGCTCGAACTTGACGAGCCGGTAGTAGAGGCGGGCGGCTTTCACTCGTTACGTCTGTCTGTGGGAGGTTGCCTGATCGGCGAGCAGCGAGATGGCGTGACCGAGCGCGGGCCGGAGGACGGCGTAGCCGTCGCGGCAGCCGCCCGTCGAACCGGGCAGGTTGACGACGAGCGAGCGTCCGACGACACCTGCGACGCCGCGTGAGAGCAGCCCGTGCGGCGTCTTCGCAATCGAGTCGGCACGCAGCGCCTCCGCGATGCCGGGCGCCTCGCGCTGCAGCACGGTGCGCGTCGCCTCGGGCGTCACGTCGCGCGGCGCGAGACCGGTGCCGCCGGTCGTGAGCACGAGATAGGCAGTCGCAGCGAGCTCCTCGATCGCAGTGGCGATCTCGTCGGCCTCGTCGGGCACGACGCGGCGCTCGACGTCGTGGCCGTCGGCCCGCAGCAGCTCCTCGAGCAGGTCGCCGCTCGCGTCGTCGGCGTCGCCGCGCGAGACGCGGTCCGACACGGTCAAAACGGCCGCGATCATTCCTTAACCTTCTCGACGAGCTCGACGGAGAACGTCATCTGCTTGTCGATCGCCTTGGCCATGTCGTAGATCGTCAGAGCGGCCACCGACGCGGCGGTAAGCGCCTCCATCTCGACACCGGTCTGCGCCGTCGTCTCGGCCGACGCGACGATCTCGACGCCGTCTTCGAGCACCTGCAGCTCGACGCCGACGTGCGTCAGGGGCAGTGGATGGCAGAGCGGGATCAGCTCGGCCGTGCGCTTCGCCGCCATGATCCCGGCGAGCTGCGCGGTCGTCAGCGCGTCGCCCTTCGGTAGCGCCCGTAACTGCGACGCGGTCTCCGGCGCCATGCGCACGACCGCACGCGCGACGGCGCGGCGACGCTGCGACGGCTTGCCGCCGACATCGACCATCTTCACCGCGCCACTCTCGTCGACGTGCGACAGCTCGGTCATCACTCTCCGCTCCAGCGGCGGCCAAGCCGCCGCCTGCGCTCTCTGTGCGGCTCCGTCGAGCCTACGCCGCGGTACCGCTTGGCCATCGCGAGCAGTGCGCTGCGCTCGCGCCACGCGGTCTTGAGCTTGTGCGACCCGTAGAGGACGCCGGCCATGCCGCGGAACGCAGCGGTCGCCTGATCGTCGTAGGGGAACCACCACGGCACCGGAACGCGGCCGGAGTCGTGGTCGACGAACTTCGGCGACGTCAGGTCGTAGAGGCCGTGCTTGGAATGCGTGCGCCCGAAGCCCGACTCGCCGCGGCCGCCCCACGTCGCCTGCGCCGTCGCGTAGGTGTAGACGTGGTCGTTGTGCCACACGCTGCCGGCGCGCAGCTTGCGCGCAACGCGCGCAGCGCGCTCACCGCTGCGCGTCCACACCGACGCACCCAGTCCGTAGACGCCACCGTTCGCTGCGCGCACCGCCGCGGCCTCGCCGGCCACGCGCTCGACTGTCACCACCGGCCCGAACGTCTCCTCGCGCTCGATCCGCGCGTCGGCCGGCACGTCGACGAGCACGGTCGGCTCGTAGAACCAGCCGACGCGGTCGGGAGCCCGCCCGCCAACCAACGCGCGCGCGCCAAGCGCGAGCGCGTCAGCGACGAGCGCCTCCACCCGCGCGCGTTGCTCCTCCGAGATCAGCGGCCCGAGCTCGAGCTCGCGCGCGCGCAGCACCAGCTCCTCGACGAACGGCTCATAGAGCGATCCTTCGACGTAGATGCGCTCGACACCCGAGCACACCTGGCCGCAATTGAAGAACGATGCCCACAGCGCACCGTCGACCGCGCGGGCAAGGTCTGCGTCGTCGAGCACGAGCATCGGGTCCTTGCCGCCCAGCTCGAGCGTCACGGGCACCAGCCGCTCGCCTGCCGCGGCGGCGACGAGCCGGCCGACCTCGCTCGAGCCGGTGAACAGCACCTTGCCGAGGCCGTGCGCGCGCACGAGCGCAGCGCCGACGTCGCCCTCGCCCTGCGCGACCCGCACGAGCGACGGCGGCGCGCCCGCGTCGAGGAACAGCTGCTCGACGAGCGCCCCCGACAACGGGGTCAGCTCCGACGGCTTGCGCACGACGGCGTTGCCGGCGGCGATCGCGTATGCGACC
>PLDP01000045.1 GCA_003136795.1 Actinomycetota bacterium | reverse complement strand
GGAGGAGGCCGCAGATGCAACAGATCGAGCACCGCACCGTCAGGCTCGGAGCCCGTGCGGGACGGCAGTCGTCCCGTGCCGGACCGGACTTGCGCGAGGCACGCCGGACCGCGAACCGCAAGCAGACAGTTGGAGACCTCCGGTGCGAATGCGGCCAGCTCGGCTGCCGTTCCGCCATCCCGGCGGGGGCGGAGGCGTACCGCGGCACGCACGGCGGATTCGTCGTCGTTCCGGGCCACATCGGGAACGACGTCGTGGTGGCCGCCGCCGACCGGTTCTTCGTCGTCCAGCTCAGGCGCAGAAGAGAGTCGTCGTGAGGCGCCCGGAGCCCGCCACGCTCGGCGCCCGGCTCGAGGCCGCGGCGATCTCGCTGAAGATGATCGCGGCGAAGGAGCCGACCGCCTCGCACATGCTGGCGACGATGGCGCAGCGCTTCGGCGTCGACGAGTGGGCCCTCCGAAGCGAGGTTTCGAGCCGTGCCACCCAGCAGACCTACGATCGCATCCATTCGAATAGCCGGCCGGAGTTGGACATCTGAGGCCGATTCCGCCCCGGCAGGGTGCCCCAAGGCGTACCGTTCACCTTGAAGGCCCACGATGACCGACACCCAGCCAGCCGAGGCTGCAACCGATCCGAGCCCGGATCACACTCCGGTTCCCTCGACCGAGCCGCGCGCTCAACGCGTCGCTCGCCACCTGCGNNATCTCTGCGAACACGCGCACCGTGAAGTTGAGCTGGGCGTTCGGATCGACGCACGCGTCACTCGTCTGGATCGTCCTCGCGACGGCCGTGCTCGGGTGGCTGCTCGGGATCACCACAGCGGTCGTCTTCCGCGTGCGGACGCGGCGGCCGAGATGATCAAGCGCCTGCGTGTCCTCGTTGCGAACGAGCGTCAGGACCGGCTCGCGAACGTGGCGACGATCGTCGCCGGCCTGGGGCACGAGGTGATCGCCCCGCAGATCGTCGTCTCCGAAGTCGGAGCTTTCACGGCGCGCGAGCGACCGGATGTGGCGCTCGTCGGCCTGGGCGACAGCTCCGCCCATGCCTTGCGCCTGATCGAGGAGATCGTCCACGAGGCGAGCTGCCCGGTCGTCGTGCTCCTCCACGCGCCCGACCCAGAGTTCGTGGTGGAGGCGGCGAAGCGCGGCGTCTTCGCCCACATCACCGACGGGGAGCCGCTGGAATGGCAGAACTCGATCGAGATCGTCCTCCGCCGCTTCGCCGAATACCAGGACCTGGAGAACGCATTTGGACGGCGCGCGACGATCGAGCGCGCGAAGGGCATCTTGATGGAGCGCCACTCGATCGACGAGCTCGGAGCCTTCGAGCTCCTGCGCGACCACGCGCGCAAAGGGCGCCACAAGCTCGTCGACATCGCGCAGTCGATCGTCGACGGCCACCTGCTGCTGCCCGGCAAGAGCAGCGGTTGAGCGACCGCACGCCCAGCCAGGCGGTCGCCGCGTTCGCCGGTGTCGTGTTTCTGCTCGTCGGGATCCTCGGCTTCGTGCCGGGCGTGACGACGCACTACGGCGACATGAGCTTCGCCGGCCACGACAGCGGCGCGAAGCTGCTCGCCATCTTCCAGGTGTCGATCCTGCACAACATCGTCCATCTGCTCTTCGGCGTCGTCGGCCTGGTGCTGGCGAAGACTGCCGACGGAGCGCGCACCTTCCTCGTCGGAGGCGGTGTTGTCTACCTCGCGCTGTGGCTGGTCGGGGTCATCGGCGCCGGCGGGTGGGTCCCCACGAACACGGCCGACAACTGGCTGCACTTCATGTTCGGGATCGGGCTGCTCGGGCTCGGCTTCGTGGCCGGCCGCAGCACGGTCCGCACGGCGACCGCCTAGGAGGGAGCGTCGCCCCGTTTGTAGGCCGCCAGCACCTCGGCGAGGATCTCGAGCGCGATCTCGGCCGGCGTCTCGCCGCCGAGGTCGATCCCGACCGGCCCGTGCACGCCGTCGGCGAGCGACCCGAGCTTCTCGCGCCGTTTCTCCTGCGCGCGCTTCGCGCCCAGCGCCCCGACGTAGAACGCGCCTCCCTCGACGCCGCGGCGAAGCGCCGGGATGTCGATCCGCTCTTCGTGCACGAGTGAGACGAGTGCGGTCTCCGCGTCGACGAGGATCTCCTCCGGCCACGCCACGATGAGCTCGTCCGCGCTCGGCACGCGCTCGCGTGTCGCGAGACCTGCGCGCGGGTCGACGACGACGGTGCGCCAGCCGAGCGGCCGCGCGAGCGCACACAACGCCTCGGCGATGTCACCGGCGCCGACGGCGACGAGCCTCGGCGGCGGGCCGATCGCCTCGGCGAACACGCTTCGCCCGTCCTCCTCGCGCAGCTCGGTGCGGGCCCGCTCGTCGGCCTCCCAGCGCTCCCCGACGCCCTCGCCGTCGACGACGACGAAGCTGGTGCCGCGCTCGCGCGTCGGCGCGCCGCTGAACTGCTCGACGAACACATCGATCTCGCCGCCGCACGGCAGACCCACCGTCCAGGCCTCGTCGTCGGCGATTCCGTACGAGACGACGCTGGCGATTTGGCCGTCGAGAACCGCAACACAGTGCTCGGCGACGTCGGCCTCGACGCAGCCGCCGGAGACCGACCCGTAGAGCCGTCCGGAGCGCGTCACGGCGAGCTTCGAGCCGAGCGGGCGCGGGGCGCTGCGCCGTGTTGCGACGACGGTCGCGATCGCGACCTCCTCGCCGGCAGCGCGCCATTCCTCCGCTTTCGCCAGAACGTCGTCCATCTAGTCTCCATCGTAGTCATGGATGCCCTGGACGAACTGCTCGNNCGACGAGGAGCTGAACGGGGCGCGGCGCCGCGCGCTCCTGCTGGTTGCGGCCGGCGGCGACCCACACCGCGAGCTCGAGGTGGACGACCGGGCCGTCAAGGCGCTCGCCGCCGACCTCTACAACGACGAGCGCCGCGATCAGCTCGGACGCAGCATCGACGCGCTCGTTCTGCGCGTGCGGGAGCTGGCCGCGGCGCGGGAGGCCGCTCTGTTCCTCGCGGGCGACGTCGACCTCGCCTGGCGCCTCTTCGCGCTCGGCCTGCTGGCAGAGGAGCTCGCCGGGTGACGCCCGCCGTGGAGGCGGCGAAGCGCGCGGGCATCGCCTTCGACCTGCACGAGTACCAGGGCGTCGAGCTGGGCGAGGGGGACTACGCCGTCGCCGTCGCGGAGGCGCTCGGCCTGCCGCCCGCCCGGCTCTTCAAGACCCTCGTCGCGTCGGTCGACGGACAGCTCGCGGTGTTCGTCGTGCCCGCCGACCGGCAGCTCGACCTGCGAGCGGCGGGCAAGCGCGTGATGCTCGCCGACCGCGCCGCCGCCGAGCGTGCGACCGGCTACGTGGTCGGGGGAATCAGCCCGCTCGGTCAGCGCAAGCGCTTGCCCACGACCGTCGACGAGTCGATGCTCGCATGGGAGACGATCCTCGTCAGCGCCGGTCGGCGCGGGCTGCAGATCGAGCTGGCGCCGGCCGACCTCGTCGCATTGACCGACGCGACGGTCGCGGCGATCGCCAAACTCGCCTAGGTGCCCCACCAGAAGCTCGCGGCGATCACGACGTAGAACCCGACCAGCACCACACCCTCTTGCCAGGTCGACTCGCCGTCGTTGACGACGAACGCGCCGAGGATCGCTGCGATCACCAGCACGAGCGCGAGCAGCGTGGGGAAGACGAGCGTCAGATGCGTCGGGAAGAAGAGCGAGACGAAGACGAGCACGGGCGTCAGCGCGAGCGCGACCTGCAGCGACGAGTTGACGATCACCGAGATCGCGAAGTCGGGCCGGTTGCGCGCCGCCATCTGCACGCCCACCACGTTCTCGACCGCATTGCCCGCGATCGCGACGATCACGAGACCCGCGAAGGTCTGGCTCATGTGCAGCGTGTGAATTGCCGGCGTGAGCGCGCCGACGAACCAGTCGGAGGCGAACGCCGCGCCGACGCCGGCGATCGCGAGTACGACCGCGGTCGTCATCGCGGACCAGCGCGCCGGCGGGTGCTCCTCTCCCTCGGCGCCGCCGAGGAACGACGGGAGCGTGCAGAAGAACACCGCGAGCAGGACGCCTGCGCAGACGAGCGAGAGTGTGTGCGAGTGGTCCGCGGCCGGGGTGTGGAAGGCATGTGCGAGCGACGGCATGGCCATGGTCGCCGCCGCGAGCAGCGTCAGCGTCGACACCATGCGGGCACGATTCGAGCTGAAGCGCTGCACGCCGTTCTTGAGGCCGCCGACGATGAACGCGAGGCCGAGCACGAGCACGCTGTTCGCGAGGATCGATCCGACGAGTGCGGCCTGGACGACTTCGACGAGCCCTTTGTTCAGCGCGAAGAGCGCGACGAAGAGCTCGGGCAGGTTGCCGAGCGCCGACTGGACGACTCCTGCACCGCCCGACCCGAGCCGGGCGCCGAGCTGTTCCGTGGCTCTGCCGACGAGCCGCGCCAGCGCGGCCAGCGCGATCGCGGCGCCGACGAACGCCGTTACCTCGCTGAGGGCGAAGTGGCAGAATGCCGCGATCGCGACAAGGGCGATCGCGACGAGTATCTCGAGGCGGTCACGGCGCGTCATAGGTGCGAAGCTAACAACTGCTAACCCGAAGTGGGGATGGCGACCTGAACGGATCGCCGGGACACTGGACCTCTAAACCTGAGGAGGGGTCCTCTCTTGCGCAGTGTTTCACTTGCGCTCGTTCTCGCCGTGGTGTGCGTCTTCGTGTCGTCTGCGAATGCATCCCAGCTGATCGACCGGAATGCCCGGGGGGTGAAGCTCGCCGTCGACGCCAAGGGTGAGGCGATGATCACCTACACGGATCGCGGGCAGCTCAAGCACGTGCTCGCGTGGAACGCGATCAACGCGATCGCACCGACCCAGGCCCGCGCCCAGGTGGCGTTCAAGCTCGACTACTCGGGCGGCTGGGGCAAGGTCCACAAGGATCTCTGGAAGACGTTCGGCTCGCGCTGCGGCGCCTACGACGGCCCGGAGCTCGCGTGGCTGGTCGCGGCGTGCAAGGCGCCCGACGGCTCGTACTGGGCGCTGCAGGCGTGGCAACGGATGCTGCCGAACTACGGCGTCGCGCCGACCGCCGCGCAGTCGGTCTGGGAGCTGCGCCTCTCGCATTGGACCGGCGCGCTGCCGGTGCTCTCGATCGGCACCGACTGGGCGTGGCACCAGTGGGACCACCTCTACGGGACCTACACGTACCTGGGCCAGCCTGTCTTCGGCTTCAAGTCGACGTCGGCGGGCAGCCCACTCGACTCCTTCGGCCGGAACATCTACGTCGACACGCTCGACTCCGCGTACGGCGCGGGGTGGAAGCGCGAGAACAGCTTTCTCACGCACAGCGGCGACGGAGTCTTCTGTTACAGCGTCAACCCGCACGGGGCGCACCCGGCCGGCAAGGGCACCGCCTACCGCGCCACCGTCGAGGGCCCGGGCGTCACGCCCGACGTGATGTGGGAGGGCGACGCGCCCGGTGTCTACGACCAGGCGCTTGACGTCCAGGCGAACGCCGCGATCACGCTGCTCGACGACAAGCAGTGCCGGGCGAACTGAGCTTCCACAGCTAGGCTCGGCCCCGTGCAGGAACGCGGTGCCGAGCAACGCGCGCTCTTCCGCCGCTGGCCGGCGGGGGTGTCGGTCGTCGTCGCCGAAGTCGACGGGCGCAGGCACGGGCTGACCGTCTCGTCGCTCGTCTCGCTCTCACTGGAGCCGCCGCTCGTCGGCATCTCGGTTGCGCAGGCCGCCTCCTTGCACGAGTTGCTGCGCGACGC